>JAUWYT010000289.1 GCA_030615705.1 Chloroflexota bacterium | reverse complement strand
GTGGCACCTTCGGCTTTCTCAGAAACGTACCCCTTGGGGCCAACCGCCGTAAACAGCTCCAGCCCTGTCCTCAGGAAGTGATCAATCCAGATGGTCCCCTCGGTGCCAGAGACTTCATCTCTGAGGTCCATCCCACCCCTGAAGGCCCAGCTAACTTCAAACTGCCCGATCGCCCCGCTCTCGAATCTGATCAAGCCAATGCCGTGATCCTCTGCCTCAATTGGGTGCACCAGGGTGTCGGCCCAGCACATGACTTCCACGGGCCTGTTGTCCTTGCCCACAAAGTTGCGAGCGATTTCAATGCAGTGGCAGCCCATGTCAACGATCGCCCCGCCACCCGCCAGCTCAATGTCCCAGAACCAGGCGCTGTGCGGGCCACCATGCGTCTCACGCGAACGCACCCACAGTACCTTGCCGATAGCTCCGTCCTTGACGAACTGCAACGATTTCAGAATCTTGGGGGTGTAGACCAGGTCTTCGAGATAGCCGTGGAACACGCCTGCCTTTTCCACCGCGTCGAGCATGGCCTTGGCCTCAGCCGCGTTTCTACCGAGCGGTTTGGTGCATAACACGGCTTTGCCAACCTCGGCAGCCATGATGACAGCATCCTGATGCACGAAATTGGGCAGGCCGACCACCACCACGTCCGTTTCCGGGTCGTTGATGGCCTCCGCCATATCGGTCGTCCACCTGGGAATGTCCCACTCCTCCGCGAAGCTCTTAACGCGGTCTTCGGTAGGTGAATACACAACGTGGACCCTGTCACGCCCTCGACGCCCATGCAGCGTCATGGTGTAAAACATGCCGATCAACCCCGTGCCCAACATCGTTATCTGGTGCATTCTTGTCCCTCCTTCGATTGATGGCGCCTCGTTCCGTACTTCCGCGCAGCACGGAACAAGGCGATGACGTTCTCGGCGGGGACGTCGGGCTGGAGATGGTTGGACGGAGCCAGGATGTAGCCTCCGCCCTCAGCCAGAAGTCCGATCCGCCGCCGCACTTCTGCCACCACTTCCTCTTCAGTCCCCGTCATGGCCTGTTTGATGTCAATGCCGCCCAGGAAAGAGAGCTGGTGCCCGTATCCCCTTTTGACCGCTGCCATGTCAGTGGCCGGCACCGGTTCCAAAGGGTGAAGGATGTCAACGCCCGCTTCCAACAGAGAGGGAATGAAAGAGGTTACCGCCCCGTCGCTGTGGAATAGGACGTATATCTGCGAAGAAGCCTGCTTCACGTGATTGATGAGCTTCTGCCAGCAGGGCTTGAAATACTTGTCAAATAAGCGAGGGGAGATGAGCGGCGCTGTTTGGCTGGCATAGTCGTCGCCCGGCAGCTCCATGATGTCCACGTAAGGAGCAATTATGTCGAGGTAGATTTCCAGCCAGCGGCAGAGAACGCCCACGATTTTGTCAAGCAAGGTTACGGCAAAATCCTCATTGGTGAGAAGGTCTATCATGAACTGTTCCGTGCCCCGCAACTGGCAGGCCTGCTCAAAAGGCCCGTAGGAGGCCACTGCCCTGGCAGCCACAGCGTAGTCCGTCTCGTCCCGCAGATACCGGGCCCGCTCACGGAGCTCCTCCTTGCGCACCAGGGCCTCAACCTGGGGCCAGGGATAGCTCTCCAGATCCTCCACCTCGGCCTGGGCCAGGGGCGGGTCGCCGGCAAAGAGATAGCCGAAGCGATAGCCGCCCACTTTGCGCCACGGCACTCCCCAGGCGTCCACCCCACCCTCTGCTGGGGGCGAAGCCAGATCAGTAGAGCCAAGCCAGACGTGACGGACGTCGGCATCTATCAGGTCGAGTATTCGGTCGTCGTAGTAGTTGACGGTGTGACCCCGTCGGCGACGGAACGGAGGCAGCGGCTCCCAGCCGAGCCCGCGGAGCAAATTACGATACAAGCCATCGGTGATTCCGTAGGCACTGCCCCACAAGGCCAGCGGAACTCGATCCGGCTCCTGGTGCGCCAACGCTCTCAGAACCCGCTCACGGTGATCCATCAGGCTTTGCTTCCCTCTGCAGCCAACTGTTGCTTCGCCCAGGCCGCAGCCCCCATCATACCTGCATCGGTGCCCAGCTCTGCAAGCACGATCTCGACCTTCTCGAAGGGGGTGACGTGCACCCGCTGGCGGGCTGTCTCGCGAATGGGAGCCAATAGCAACTCCCCAGCTTGAGCCACCCCGCCGCCGATGACCACCATCTGCGGGCTGAAGATAGTGATCAGGTTGGCCACCCCAATGCCAATGTAGAAGCCGGCCATCTCGTAGATCTCCTGAGCCACGGCGTCTCCCTCTTGAGCAGCCTCATATATGAGCTTGGGGGTGATGGCGTTGAGATCATAGTCGCACAGCTCGCCGATGCAGGTGGTCAGGCCCTGCTTGACAGCCCGCACGCCCATGCTGGCGATAGCCGGCCCACTGGCGAAGGCCTCCAGACAGCCCCGGTTGCCGCAACCACAGCGGGGGCCATAGGGGTCAATGATGTGATGCCCAACCTCGCCAGCGGTGCCATCCAGGCCCAGCAGCAGCTTACCTCCTACCACTATTCCGCCGCCGATCCCAGTGCCGATGGCCAAACAGACCAGGTTGTCCACTTCCCGACCAGCGCCGTAGCTCTTCTCGCCCAGAGTGATGGAACGCACATCGTTCAGCAAGAAGGTGGGCAAGCCCAACGCCTGTTCAATCCTTGGAGCCAGGGGCACTCTGGGCCAGGTGCCCGGCAGATTGGGCAGAAAGAGGGTTAGACCCTTTTCCATGTCCAACATGCCCGGCACGCCGATGCCGATTCCGCCCACCTGGGCAGGGCCGACGCCTGCACTCCCAATCACCCGCTGGACGAGTTGGGCCATCCGATCAATGACCGCATCGTGCCCTTCGTGAGCCAGGGTGGGGACAATGGCCTTTTCGAGGATATGGCCGCCCTCGTCCAAAAGGGCTGCCGCCATGGTGGTGCCCCCCAGATCCACTCCGACATGATGAAGAGTTGAGTTTTCCTTCACGGAATCCGTTCCCTTGCTCTTGGAGAA
>JAUWYT010000038.1 GCA_030615705.1 Chloroflexota bacterium | reverse complement strand
GCTAACCACCACGATCAAAGCCAGCAGCGAAGTTACCAGATTTCTTTTGCTAAACATTCTGTGTCTCCTCCTTTAAAGTGAAAGTTAGGGAAAATCTGGTTTTACAAACCTTTCGCGCGCTTTTTTCGATCCGCATCACCTCCTTTACTTGCCCCACGAAGGCTATACTGATTGAACAAACATTCTGACGAGGTCTCACCACTCAGGCCATTGCTCTAATATATTATACCAAATATAATAGAGAATGGCAAATTCGTCAAAAACGAGAGTGGCTGACCCAGGAGGCGTGATTGTTCTAGATTTGGCGGCATATCCTGCAGACCACACCATATTGTAGTTTTCAACCAAATGGACCGACTACAAGTTATGGTCATCACCAAATAACACCAATCGGGGAACAACTACGAGGAAGGATTTCAGGCGCTTGACTTATCTCACCTACTGGCATATCGTACCCTCTGTTTGAGCTCTATTTTCAGCTTTTGAGTCTAAGCAGGATGCAATCGAACGAGCTGGATCTTACGCGGTAACCGCAATTCCCCCATCCTCTCCACGCACAATTTGAGTAAGTCCTTTGGCGGGCTGATGGCAGTCCATGACATGTCGGTGGAGGTGGCGCCACGCACCATCACCGGCCCGATCGGTCCCAATGCCGCCGGCAAGACCACCCTCTTCAACCTGATCTCCGGGCTGTGCAAAGCCGACGCCGGGGCTATCCACTTCAACGGAGAGCGCATTGACGGTCTCCCGCCGCACAGGATTTTCCACAAAGGCATCTGCCGCACCTTTCAGATCACCCGTGAGCTCAAACTTATGACGGTGTTGGAAAACCTGATGCTGGTGCCGCCAGGCCAGGCCGGGGAGAGCCTGCTGAACACCTGGCTGCGGCCCTGGCGGGTGCGGGCTCAGGAGAGGGAGCTCAAGGAGAAGGCGCTGGACGTGCTGCGCTTCGTACACCTGATCGATCTGAAGGACGAATACGCAGGGAACCTCTCGGCCGGACAGAAGCGGCTGCTGGAGCTGGCCCGCACGATGATGGCCGAGCCGCAGCTCCTCTTGTTGGACGAGCCGGGTGCTGGGGTGAACCCGACCCTGTTGAAGCGTCTGGTAGACTATATCCGGCGGCTGGCCTTTGAGCGTGGGGTGACCATCTTCCTGATCGAGCACGACATGGACCTGGTGATGAACACTTGTGACCGGGTCATCGTGATGAACAGCGGGGAGATGCTGGCCGAGGGGCCGCCGGAGGTGATCCGGCGCGACCCGCAGGTCGGGGGGGATCGGGCCGCCACCGACCGTCTCGGCGATGATTGCTTCTGTCTTTTCCGGGTTGGGGTCGTAAATCTAGGCGCTCTGGGTCGGGCACACGATGCAGACGGCCTCCAATTGGGTGCAGCTCTGGACGCCGGCCCCGAAAATGGCCACCACCTGGCTGTCGGAGCGGGCCAGCGGGTTGGTGGCTGCGCCCGAGGCCGCTCCGGTGCGAATGGCGGTCAAGGTACCGCCCCCCAGCACCAAGACTTGCCGCGTGGATGATCAGCAGACCGCGCTGCGCGTTGTGTGGGAACACGGAAACCACCTGTTTACCCAACGATGCTATATTCATACCTCCCGCGCACCAGGTTTCCGGTGGTGAAGCGGTCAAAGGAGAAGGCGACAACACCCCTAACCCGACGATTGGCTACTCCATCCCCAGGTAAGCTTTCTGCACCATCGGGTTTTGCCGCAGTCCGTCGGCCGTGTCGCTCAACATGATCGCCCCCGTCTCAAGGACGTAGCCTCGCTGGGCGACCTGGAGCGCCATGTGGGCATTCTGCTCGACGAGCAAGATCGTCGTTCCATCACGGTTTATCTCCTGGATCGTCTCGAAGAAGTTCTCCACCAGGACGGGCGCCAGCCCCATCGAAGGCTCGTCTAGCAACATCAATCGTGGGCGTGCCATCAGAGCGCGGGCGGTGGAAAGCATCTGCTGCTCACCTCCGCTCAACGTTCCGGCCACCTGGCTCCTCCGCTCCTTGAGGCGAGGAAAGAGAGTGAAAGCGCGCTCCAGATCCTCGGCGATGCCCGCGCGATCGCTGCGGTGGTAGGCCCCCATGTCCAGGTTTTCGGCGACGGTGAGCTTCGCGAAGATGCGTCGCCCTTCGGGCACCAGGGCCACGCCTTTGTAGACGATTTCGTGGGCCTTGTAGCCGGCCAGATCCTCACCTTCGAGGAAGACCTTACCCTGGCGGGGCTTGAGCAGCCCGGCGATCGTCCATAAGGTGGTTGACTTGCCGGCGCCGTTGGCACCGATCAGCGTCACGATTTCGCCTTCCTCGACGGTGAGTGAGATGCCCTTCAAGGCCTGGATGTTGCCGTAGTAGGTGTGTATGTTATCAACTTCTAGCATTGGCATGGGAATTACTCCTTGAAGACCCTAAAGGTTTCACAAACCTTTAGGGTCTGAGTCGTTAGTGGCCAGGCCGGTAGCAGCGCCGCGTCCGAGGTAGGCTTCGATCACGCGCGGGTTGCGCTGGATCTCTTCCGGGGTTCCCTCGGCGATTTTGCTCCCAAAGTCAATCACCGTCAACCGCTCGGAGATGCTCATCGCCACGCGCATGTTGTGTTCGATCAGCAGGATGGTGATCTCAAGTTCGTCGCGCAAGTTGCGGATGAACTTTACCATTTCCACGGCCTCACGCGGATTCATGCCTGCCGTCGGCTCGTCGAGGAGCAGCAGACTGGGCTTGCCAGCCAGGGCGCGCGCGATCTCCAAACGCCGCTGATCGCCGTAGGGCAGATTCTTGGCCAGGAGGTCTCCTTGACCCGCCAGGCCCACAAACCGGAGCAGCCTGTTGGCCTCCTCCACCGCGTGCGCCTCTTCCTCCCGCATGGCCTTTGAGCCGATGATGGCTCCGATCCAACCGCGCTTCAGTTGCGGCTCCATGCCGACCAGGATGTTCTCGATGGCGCTCATGTTGGTAAAGAGACGGATGTTCTGGTAGGTGCGGGTGATGCCCAGGCGGGCGACCCGGTCCGGCGACCGCCCGTTCAGCAAGTGGTTGTTGAAGAAAATCTGGCCTTCGTCGAAACCGTAGAACCCGGTGATGCAGTTAAAGAAGGTGGTCTTCCCCGCCCCGTTCGGTCCGATAAGACTGACGATGCTGCCTTCGGGGACGTCGAAGTCGAAACTATTGACCGCCGTCAGGCCGCCGAAGTTCTTGGTGACTTGCTTGGAAGTAAGAATAGCCATAAGTTTTATCCCCCTGCGATTGTGCTGATGAACCAGTCTCGATCAGGCTCCCTCACCGTTCGGCTGAGCTCACGACGAAGCCCGCTGGCAAGGGTTCCTCCGAACCAGCGCGCAATTCGCGCTTCATGACCTCAGATGGCCAGAGACCTTCCGGGCGAGCGACCATCATCACGATCAGCAGCGCGCCGTACATCAGCATGCGGTACTCGGCGAACTCGCGTAAGAGTTCCGGCAGCCCGACCAGGAAGAGTGCTCCCACCACCACGCCAGGCAGGCTCCCTATGCCGCCCACGATGATCAGGCACAACACATTGATGGAAACCATCAAGTTGAAACTGTGAGGAAAGATCGAGCCCAACTTGCTGGCAAAGATCGCCCCCGACATCCCGGCGAAGGCAGCGCCGATGGCAAAGGCCAATAGTTTTGTCTTGACCAGGTTGATGCCCATCGCTTCGGCCACGTCCTCATCCTCGCGTAATGCCCTCCATTGCCGCCCCAGGCGCGCATCGCGCAGTCGCCAGGAGACGAATAGGGCGAGCAGGCAGCCGGCCAGGATTACGTAGTACAGGTGCTCCGGTTTGACAAGTTCCATACCGGCGACAGAGACGTTGGGAATCTTCAGGATGCCTTGCGCACCGCCGATCCAGGGGGCCAGAAAGTCCGACAGCACCAGGATGCGGATGATCTCTCCAAAGCCGAGGGTGACGATCGCCAGGTAGTCGCCCCGCATCTTTAGCACCGGGATGACCAGGATAAGGCCCATCAACACCGCAGCGAGCACCGAAAAGGGCAAAGCAGTCCAGAACGATAGGCCCGCCACGCCATACTCGCTAGGGGTGAGCAGGGCCATGGTGTAGGCCCCGATGGCGAAGAAGGCCACGTACCCCAGGTTCAGCATGCCGGCGAAGCCAACCACGAT
Organism: Chloroflexota bacterium; assembly: GCA_030615705.1. Classification (GTDB taxonomy): domain Bacteria; phylum Chloroflexota; class Anaerolineae; order VGOG01; family VGOG01; genus JAUWYT01. Next base: position 5,472 of record JAUWYT010000038.1, on the reverse strand, counting down.
GTTCAGGCCCAGCCCCATCAGGATAAACAGGCCCACGTTGTCAATCACCTCGGTCAGATAAGTGCGCAGGAACATCGGCAGGAACAGCAAGAGCAGGATCCCCAGACCGATTCCGCCCCAGCGCAGGTTCCGCTGCCGCTCGGGTGGGAGCGCATTGACGCGCGCCTTGATTCCCTCCCCTCGGCTGTTCCACCAGGCACTCAACCCCACGACGATCAAAAAAACCAACGACGCGCCCAGTATGGACAACCCCCTGGCCGCAAACACGAATCGTCTGATCGCCAGGCCAAGCCCCTGGTTGCCCCACGCCAGGATAATGACCTCGGCCAGCAGCCCGATCAAAAAGACCGCCGCCAGTCCCCAGATCAGCGGCTGCCGCACGCGCGAGGGCAGCAGGGGGATACCAGCCCCGATCAAACCCAGCACGGACGCTACCACTATCAGGATCAGAGACCCCAGTGCCTGCCCCTGCCCGAAGGTCAGCATCTCCAGCAGCGCAGGCGAGACATAAGGCATAAACTGGCGCAGATTGAGCGGCTCGGCTATCAAAACCAGGACGACCAACGGCAGGCTGGAGAGCAGACCAATCACCAACCCGCCCAGGAGCGTATTGCCCGCGCCACCACCGGAAAACCGCTGAGCCGCGATGTATCCGCAACCCAGAGCCGCTCCGAAAAGGAAGACGTGACCCACAGAGACCATCCCGCCGATGATGTCACGTCCGGCGAACGTCCCTACCAGGCCGATCAGGTTGAGCGATAACGCGATAACCGCAGCCAGGAGTCCCAGCCGCACGATCTCGCCCCAGTTGAAGCGTGTTTCTGTTTCCATTGTCATCTCCCTAGGCCTTCTTCTCGGCTAACCGCTCGCCCATGATGCCCTGGGGCCGGACCAACAGCACCAGCACCAGCATGGTGAAGGCGATCACGTCCTTGAGCTGGTAGGGCGAGGTTATGCCCAACCCCTCCAGAAATAGGCAGGGCCCAACCGATTCGAACAGCCCCAGGAGCAATCCGCCCAGCGCGGCCCCTGGGACGCTGCCGATGCCTCCCAGCACGGCGGCGGTGAAGGCTTTGAGGCCTGGGAAAAAACCCATAAAAAAGTGCACCTGCCGGTACATCAGTGCGTACAGCACCCCGGCCGCCCCGGCCATCGCCGCGCCGACGGCAAAGGTGATCATGATCACCCGGTCCACGTCAATCCCCATCAGGGCAGCGACGTCTTTGTCCTCCGACACGGCGCGCATCGCCTTCCCCATCCTGGTTCGCATGACGAAGATATACAATCCGATCAGCATCAGGACTGAGGCCACGATCACGACGACCTGGGACTTTAAGATTTCCAGCCCCAAAATGGTCCATGATCCTTTTAGAAGAGCGACGTCGGGAAAAGCGGTGATGCCGGAACCGTACAGGCCGCGGAAGAAGTACTGCCAGAAGAACGAGGCGCCGATGGCCGTGATCAACGGCACCAGGCGCGGGGCACGTCGAAGCGGGCGGTAGGCCACGCGCTCCGTCAGCACGGCGATGCCCATCGAGGTGGCTATGGCCACGACAGCGATGACGAGTAAGGCCCAGATTGGATGGCGATCCGTGAAGCCGGACGCATCCAGGGGGATGGCAACGAAGACGGTGGCGGTAAAGATCCCCGCCATGAAGAACTCACCGTGAGCGAAATTGATCATGAGCAACACGCCGTACACCAGCGTGTAACCCAGCGCGATCAGCGCGTAGAGGCTGCCCTGAGCCAGGCCAAAAATCAAAAAGTCCAGCCACTGCTCGGTGGAATATGGGTTGTCGAGAATGGTGGCCACAGTTCCCCATAAGACGGCCACGATGATCACGATGCGGAGCACCCACAGAGCAATATCTAGATAGTCAATGTTCTCAAACCGCTGACGTATAGTCGTTTGCATAGTCTCTCCCCACTTACAGGGATGGGGATGAGTCCTGGCCAAACCCCACCTGGACTCATCCCCCTCATTCCCAGGATCACCGGTTCCAGACTAACAGCCTGGATGCCGGACGTAGAGCGCACTACGGCACGTACGTCCAGAGTGGAACGTACTCGCCGTTCTGGAGCTGGTTGACCGCGATCTCCGGGTCGGCGCAGTCGCCGTACTGGTCGCAGTTCAGATTGCCGGTGATGCCGTCAAAGTCCTTCGTGGCGTACAGCGCATCGCGTATGTCCTGCCGTCCGATGTGCAGCGTGCCATCCTCATCCTGTACCGCGACCTTCTCGATGGCGGCCAGGAGCATCATCGTCCCATCGTAGGCCTGGGCGTGGAAGACACTCAACGTCTTGCCGTACTTCTCCAGGTGGACCTCCAGGAAGTGGTCGTAGATTGGATTCTCGAAGGCCAGGTTCGGGCCCGAGATATACATGCCCTCGCAGGCGTCGCCGGCGGCTTCGACAAAGTCCGGCGAATACATGCCATCCGCGCCCGCCAGGGTCGTGTTCTCCAGACCAGCGATGTCCCCCGCCTGCCTGGTGATCTGGGCACCCTCGGGGATAAAGATCGGGTAGTAGAGGAAGTCCGGCGAGCCCACGGCGATGGTCGTCAGGATGGGGCGCATGTCGGTGTCGCCCACGTTGACCGCCTCCTGAGCCGTGATGGTGCCGCCCATTTCCTTGAACGTGTTGGCGAACACCTCCTGCAACTGGTCGGCGTAGGGGCTGCCGTCGTGGATCGTGGCGGCCGTACGCGCGCCCAACTCCTCGTACACGTACTTCGCCATGGCCGCGCCCTGGATGTTGTCGTTGTGGCAGATGCGGAAGTAGCCAGGATTCCACGCCAGGTCGGGGTTGGTCAGCGACGGGGCAGTGTTGGAGGGCGACAGCAGCACCATGCCGGCGTCGGAGGCGATCCTCGAGGCCGGTTCGCCCGCGCTGGAGCAGTTGGTGCCGATGATGCCGATCAGGCTGGGGTCGGCGGCCAGCTTGGTGAGGGCCGTCTGGCCACCCTCGGCGCTGCACATGGCGTCCTCACCCACCAGTTCGATCGGGTGTTCGAGGACTTTTGTGTCGTGGTCACCAACGGCGATCTCGATGCCGTTCCGAGAGTCTATGCCCAGCGATTCGTTCGGACCGCTGAGCACCAGAGCGTAGCCGATACGGACCGGATCGCCCGGCGCGATAGTCACGCAGCCGATTGCGTCCGTGCACTCGAAGGGTGCCGCTTTGGGCGCGCAGGCTGACACGAGCAGAACGGTCAGCATCAGAATACTGAGAGCTTTACTGTACTTCATTTGCTATCTCCTCCCTGTTTTTTGTTATTTCCGAGTGGCCGAAGGCAGCCCAATCCTGCAGCCAGATCAGATGGATTAGTCACACCACACCATAGGCTTTCATCACCTCCTCTCCCGCAGCGGGCCGCTTTCAGGGAAAGTCAGAACCGGCCGCTATTAAAAAGGTCCCCAAATCGTGACGGCGTGCATTTAGCGGCAGCATCGCCCTCCTAAGCCATCATCGCCTTGGGGACACAAAATCAAGACATATTATAAGGGAAACCAAGGAATTTGTCAAGGTTTGTTCTTCTCTTTTGGGCCGAATTGTGGTAAAATGGCGACGCAATGCCGGACACGGAGGTCAATCGTCATGGGAGGTCAAATCGTGAGCAAGATGCTGATCAAGAACGCAGACGTTATCACTTTGAACGAGGACGGCCAGGTGCTGATGGGCACCGACATAGCCATCGCTGACGACGAGATTCTAGCTCTGGGGGATGTGCCCGCCGTCTTCGTCCCCGACGAGGTCATCGAAGCCACCGATTGCGTGGTCATGCCTGGCTTCTTCAACGCTCACACCCACTCCGCGATTACCCTGATACGGGGTTGGGCCGACGATTTACCCTTCGATCGCTGGTTAAACGAGCGCATCTGGGTGGCCGAGTCGGCTTTGGAAGAGGAGGACGTGTATTGGGGGGCTGCCTTGGCCGCAGCCGAGATGATCCGCTCGGGCACAGTGGGCTTCGCCGACCACTACTTCTACATGGACCAGGTCGCTAAAGCGGTCGAGGAGGCGGGGCTGAAGGCAACTTTGGCCTGGTGTGTCTTCGGCCTGGGCGAGGAGGCAGAGATAGGAGCAGACCTGGAAGGGAGCATCGAGTTCCTGCAGAGGTGGCAGGGGGCGGCCGAGGGGCGGATCAGGACCGTCCTGGGCCCCCATGCCCCATATAGCTGTCCGCCGGAGTTCCTGGCTAAAGTAGCCCAGCGGGCGGCCGAGCTAGGGGTGGGGCTGCACATCCACCTCTCCGAGTCCGAAGAACAAGTGAAGAGCTCGCAGGCCAAACACGGCCTGACCCCCGTGGCCCACCTGGAGTCCCTGGGCTTCTTCGATGTGCCCACTATCGCTGCCCATTGTATTTATCTGACCGAAGAGGACAAGGAGATCCTGCGCCAGAGGCGGGTCAACGTCGTACAGTGTCCCGGCTGCCACATGAAACTGGGCATGGGGGTGACACCGGTGCCGGAGCTATTGGCCAGGGGCATCAACGTTGCCCTGGGCACCGATGGCCCGGCCAGCAACAACGACCTGGACATGCTACAGGAAGCGCGGTTGGCCTCCCTCATGCAGAAAAACTATCTTCGTGACCCCGTCGCCCTGCCGGGCGATAGCGTCCTTCGCCTGGCGACGCAGAACGGGGCCAAGGCCATGGGCTTCCCTGAGAGCGGAGTCATCGCCCCTGGCCGAGCCGCGGACCTCATCATCTTTGACTTCGACAAGCCCCACCTGCGGCCCCGCCACGATCTGGTCTCCAACATCGTCTACGCGGCCAAGCCCTCCGACGTCAGCCACGTCATGGTTGCCGGCCGCCTCCTGATGCGGGACGGGGAACTTTTGACCCTGGACGAGGAGCGCATCATGTACGAGGCCGAGAAGCGAGCCTGGCGCATGGTTGGCGAGGAACTGCACACCGTGAGGAAGTATCAAGTGTAGAAGTCAGGGAGAACCAGCCCGGCAGCTCCCTTGACCCCTCGGCCACCCACGTCCGTGGGCAGAAGGCGCGCACCAGCAAGATGGGCCTGGACGCCACCATCCTGAGGACGCTCGCTTCCTCAGAGCTTGCATTTTGTTGTCCCAATGGAGGTGATCGCAGATGCAGGGCCTCTGACGGACAGGCTGGTACTTGACAAATGTGGAACAACGTGATATAATAGGCAAGACTTTACGCAAAAAGCAGTCCGAGGAATGGCTATGATCTTCCAAGGGCAGGTTTGTAAATGCAATGGGGCGGCAAGAGTGGCTTGTGTTGGCCCTGCTGCCCCAGCGCCGATTCAGGGGCACTCGTACTGAGCGTCCCACCTTCGGCGCTTCTTGGTTTGTCAAGTGTTGGTCATCCATGGCTACATAGTGGCAGGGGCACATTTCAACCGCATAACTGAGGATTGGTAACGGGGGCAATGAAACCTGGCCTGTATTTGGATGCTCGGGCTGGGCGGAGCCGATAGCATAACCGACCGTTGTTCTAGG
>JAUWYT010000271.1 GCA_030615705.1 Chloroflexota bacterium | reverse complement strand
ATGGCCACGATTGCCTCGCAATCGGCGCGGTCATCGGCGACGAAGACCACGGGTTTGCTGCTGTGCTCCAGCATCAGCGCGTACTGCTGCCGGTAGACGTTGGCCGCGCTGCGATCAGCAGGGATGCCCATGCTCATCACGAAAGCAATCTCCGGCAGGGCATCGCAGACGTGGATGCAATCCACCACATCGGCAGCAGTGAACTTGCGCCGCTCGCCGCTGCGGGGATCGAGGTAGTTGGGGCAATCGGAGCCGGGGCCGAACTTGACCGTCCTCCCTTCCAAGGGCGCGGCCACTTCGCTGCTCCCTCGTTTGCATAGGACGATGCGCGACGGCGCCTGCTTCAGCGCCCATTCCACCAGGCCGGCGGGCAGGTGAACGAGGGCCACTGCTGAGCGGCTCGACTGAGCCTTCGTCCCGAGCTCAGGCCGAGGGGCTCGCCGAAGTCCTGCCGAAGCATTACCGTCAGTGATCACAGCATCCGTCTCGCGCAGCAGTTCCAGTGCCACATCGTGATACACGCGCACGCCCGTGCGCCGCAGTATCTCCAGCGAGGCGCGATGGGTGATCTCACATTGCTCGTGAGTCAGCATCTGAAACTGTGGGATTGCCAGTGGATCATAGCCAATCGGCATGTGCAAGTCTCCAGTCAAATCTACAGGTGCGGCTCCAGCTACGCCTCCACGTCGGCCAGCACCCGCTCCTTGCCAACTTCGTTGAAGACCTCGTGGTAGTAACCCTCGTACTCGTGGCGCTCTTTATCGGCGATGGCCATCTTCTCGTAGAAGAGGCGGCTGGCCTCAGGCGGGGCCAATCGATCAGCGCCCCCGTGCACGATGAGACACGGCACCTTCATCTCAGCGGCGTGCGCCTGCGTCCATTCCATGGCCTTGAGAAGCTCGATGCCCAGGCGGGGTGTGGCGAGGCTGTGCACCAGCGGATCCTTGACGTAGGCCTCCACGATGGCCGGATCGCGAGAGATGGCAATAGCATCGAGTTTGCTGTCCAGCGTGAATCGGGGCCAGAGGCTGGAGAGCAGCTTGGCCAGGGCCAGCAGCAGGGGAGAGACGGGAAGCCCACCAAGCGCCGGCCCTGAGGCGATGACGCCGGCCAGTCCCTGCGGGGAGTGCAGGGCATAGTCGAGCACGATCAGCCCGCCCTGGCCTGTGGCCTAACAGAAACAGCCGTCGGCCAGGGGCCTCTCGCCCGGAGGGCAGCCAGCCGGCCTCCTGCGATCTCACCAATTGCAGGAAGGCTTTCACGTCCTCGCGGAACTCGGCGAAAGCGTTGACGTGCCCTCGCTGGCCTCGGGAGCGGCCGCTTCCCCGGAGGTCGAAGGCGTAGACGGCGTATCCCCTGGTGACGAACCAGTTGACCACGTTTCTGTAGCGGCCGCTGTGTTCGCCAAAGCCGTGCCCGATGACCAGCACCGCCTTGGCCTCACCTTCTGGCCACCAGCGCTGATAGTAAAGTTCGAGACCTCTGAATCCTGTAAACGTTCCTTCGGTGTGGTCCATTGCATCTTGCTTGCAAGTCTTGCGGGTCGCTTTGCTCTTTGAACCCAACGGCTTTAGCGTCGGGCGGCCAGCCGCCGAAGTGAAGATTACCCAAGCGCATCGTCATCGTACCACGATTTGGCGTGGTTGTCAATAGCACGGGCTGGCCGGGTGCGCGGCGACAAAGGCATCCCAGTGGGCGTGATCTAAACCTGGTGGTTGGTCGGAGCGAAGGACACGCAAGGCAACCTCTTTGGTCCTGTCGGGAGCCGTGGGCGCTATTATACCACGTTGTTCAGCTTCTTCGCTAATGGCGCCCGTTGAGGTTTTTAGCGTTTTCCATCGTTGCTGGCAAATCCCTCCCCCTCGTGGTATAATTACGGACACATCACGGTACGGAAAGGAAACAACCCCATGCCTGTCACCAGAATTGTCGTCATTGGCGCGGGCAGCGCCAGCTTTGGCCTGAGCACGCTGGCCACTATCATGCGCAGCCAGGCCCTGCGCGGCAGCACACTGGGCCTGGTGGACATAGATCGTCAAGGCCTGGAGACCATATCCGCCCTGGGGGTACGGATCAACCGCGAATGGGGTGCCCAGATGACCATCGAGTCCTCGACCGAGCGCGCCGACCTGCTGTCGGGAGCCGATTTCGTCATCCTGTCCATCGAGGCCGGCCCCCGCGAGGCGCTGTGGCGGCAAGACTGGGAGATTCCCCTGCGGCACGGCCTGCGGCAGCCTTACGCTGAGAATGGCGGCCCCGGCGGGTTCGCCCACGCGGCGCGCAACATCCCCATCCTGTTGGGGGTTGCCCAGGATATGGAGCGCCTCTGCCCCGATGCCTGGCTCATCAACTTTACCAATCCGGTGCCCCGCCTCTGCCTGGCCGCCACACGCTACACCCGGGTCAAAACCGTTGGGCTGTGCCACCAACTCCACATGGCCCACCTTATCGCCTTTGCTGTGCTGGCTGAACGGTGGGGCATCCAGGTGCCCCCCGACCTGGATACCCACCCGGATCCAAAGGCGCCTTATGACAAGGGCAAGTGGGTCGACCTGGCCTACGAAAAGCTGGACGTCAAGGCTGTGGGGCTCAATCACTTTATATGGATCGTGGACGTTCTCGACAAGGCCACCGGCGAAGACCTCTACCCGCTGTTCCGCCAGCGGTATCGCACCTACCGTCCCGACTTTGAGCCCCTGACCCGCAAGATGTTCGAGGTTTTTGGGCTCTGCCCCGGCCCCGGTGACAGTCATCTGTGCGAATATCTGCCCTGGGGCCATGACCCCCAGACTAAACCGTGGGAGACCTACAACCTGCGGTTGTACGACTGGGCTGCCGGCGAGCAGTGGCGCAAAGAGCGCACCCGGTTGGCCGCCGCCATGGCCACCGGTGAGCAGCCCATTGATGGGTTGCACCAAGTGCGCAGCGAAGGGGCTGTGGAATTGATCGAAGCCATCGCCGGCAATAGCAACGCCTACATCCCCACCGTCAACATCCCCAACCAGGGCTACATCCCCAATCTGCCCGACGGGATCATCGTCGAAGTGCCTGCCGTGGCGAACGGCGCGGGCATTCATGGTCTGGGCCTGGATCCGCTGCCGGAACCCATCGCCGAGCTGTGTCGCCGCGAAGCTGCCCTGGCCGGGCTGGTGGTGGATGCAGCCGTGACCGGCAGCCGGGAGTTGGCCTTGCAAGCGCTGCTGCTCGATCCAATGATCAGCGACTTTGACCAGGCGGAAGGTATCCTGAAGGATTACTTGGAAGCGTATGCCGAATGGCTGCCGCAGTTTCATGCGACAGAGGCGATGAAGG
>JAUWYT010000274.1 GCA_030615705.1 Chloroflexota bacterium | reverse complement strand
AGAGGGCGATGTCCCCGCCAGGAGCAATGCGATAGAAGAGATCGACACCCTTCACCCGTACCCGCCTGGCCAACTCCCAGAGAGCCTCCTCATCAACCCTGGGGTCGGCGTTCTCCACGCAGATAGTCACCCCCTTCTCCCCGGCGAACTCCGCCAGCTCAGCCAGGGTCTCCCTCTCCACTCGCTCCTGCTCCTCGATAAAGGCCCGATCAGGAAGGGAGAGGAGTTCTCTGGTGAGGGCCGCCTGCCCCAGGTATTCGTTCCCAAGCTCTACCCTGCCGCTGTGATAGACCAGGATCTCTGCGCCCATCTCGCTCGTGAACTCGATGCTGGCCTCGAAAATGCTTTTGTGCAACGGAAGTGCCTCGGCATCCATCAGGTTCAGCCAGTCTGAGCAATGCACGGTGTACTGGAGATCGAACTTGGCCAGCACCTCCTCGATCCTTTTCACCTGCCTGGGGTTGAGCCGCCCGTTGAGGATGGCATCAACCCCGTGCACTGGGATCTCCACGTAATCGAAGCCCACACGCTGGAAATGGGCAAGATCCTCTTCTAATACCTCTAAGTTGCCATCAATGCGCGAACAGTGAGCATCAATGCCGATGCCTTTGATACTCATAGCGGCGTCTCCGTCAATGAGGATAACTGCAATTAATGGCCGGGATACCCTCGGCCGCGGCGGTACCGAGAAATCTGATCTGCACGGTCAAACCTCCAACGTCATACCATCGTAGGCCACTGTGATCCCATAGGGAGCGACCTGCTGCACCAACTCCTCGTGCAGGAGATTGTTGTGGTTGATGTGGGTGATAACCGCCCGTTGCAAGGAATACTCCTGCACCAGGGAGATGACGCTCTCAACGCTCATGTGGCTGTGGTGCGGCTCAAAGGTGGGGGTGTGGAAGATAGCCACATCGGCCCCTTCCAACAAGTGGCGGTGGAGATCGCTCAGGTCAGGGCCGGAATCGCTGAAGTGAAGAACCCGCGTCCCTGTCTCCTCGAAAGCGAAGCCGTAACAGGGGACGTGGTGGATTACTTTGAAGGGCATCACCCTCAAGTCGCCGAAATGCAGCCAGGTGTGCGAGTGGAAACCGGAGAGGAGGGCCCGTTCTTCCAGACGCGGCGTCAGCCGGAGCTTGGGCAGCACGTCGTAACCGGCGAAGATCGGCAGCACCCGATTCAAGTACTCGAACTCCACCAGCCCGCCGACGTGGTCGAAGTGTTCGTGGCTCAGGAGAACGGCCGACAGGTCAAACACCTCGGCCTGGTCCAACTGCGAGCTGATCTCCGGCGGCGTATCGAGCAGGATGCGATGTCCGGCCGCCTCGATCAACAAAGCGGCCCGTTGCCGGACGTTGTGACTCCTTTTCTTTCGGGCCATCTGGCACCGCTGACAGGTGCAGCCAAAGCTGGGGATACCCTCGGCCGCTCCGGTGCCTAAAAACCTCATTCTCATCTCTCGCCTCCAAAAAGCAAGTCCCCTCCCACGCCCCTATGTGGGCTTTTCCCCCGGTAAAGAATCCTGCAGAGGCTGTTGTAGAGATCGGCCAGCGAGCCGTATTCCAGCTCCCTCCCATAGACGATGCCCGCCTCCTCGTCCTCCGGCCCCGTCGCCAGGAGGCTGACGGTCACCTCGTGGCGGGAAGGGCCCCCGTGGGTGGTCTTCACCCAGAGCATATCCCAGAAGAAGGCGTATTTACGTTTGAGGGCCACGAAAACGTCGCCGCAGCGAGGGCTCTGGAGGAGCTTCAGCAATTGAATGGGGTAGGGGAACTCCTTGTCGTAGGTCTTCGCCAGCATCTCCCTGGCCGAGACGACCTCCCCCTCGACCTCGCCCAGGCCCAGCGGGTCGGCACCGGCGACCGCCTCGTAGAGGAAACCGCCCCCCCTCTCGGAGAGCACTGCCTGGCCATCCCGCGAGAGGATGGAGATGCCGCCTTCTTCCAGGTTGGAAGCCACGAAGGCCACGTCCTCCTTAGCAGCTATGGCGCCCAGGATGTCCTTGCCGCGGTAATTCCTCAGCTCGCGATAGGTCGTTCTGCGCCAGCGGCCCTCGTCCCTGGCATTCTTGACGTACACCAAGAGGGGCCCTCGGCCGTTGGAGACTACCGCCGCGTTCCGGTTCTGGCCGTAGAAGACCAACCCCCCGATGTCCTCCAGGAAATCCTCCGGCTTCACGTGCCCCTCGATGGGCTTCGGACCGTGGTCGGAGAACATGATGATGGTGGGGTCGAGCGTGTGGGCGCGGATGGCGGCCATCAGCCTGGGGAACTCCTCGTCCAGCCGCTGCATGAACCTCCTTTGCCCGACCTCCGCCTCGTTGTGGACGATGCTGTCGCCGGAGATGTTCAGCAGGTAGATGTCGGCCTCGTGCTCCCTGAGGGCGTTGATGAACGACGTTATCCTGAAGGGGATTATCTCGTAGGAGGCCTCCCACTCCAGGTGAATGGCCTCCTCGCTCTCGATGGAGAGCACGTTGGGGGCGCCGAGCCCACCCAGCTTCCAGCCGATCTGGCAGGTTCGGAGGCCGAAGCTGGTGAAGAGCCGCCGCGCCAGGTCCGGCTCCACCAAATCGTCGAACCTGGCCGTCTCCTTGAGGTGAAGCATCGCCCTAGTCTCCCGGTCGAAGGTCACCTCGCCCACGACGGGCATCTCCTCCAGGCCGCAGCCCGTCTTGATGGTCAATTCGGCCGTCTCGGTGACGGTGGGGACGACACTGATGAGGTTCTTGACCGTCGTTCCCCCCGCGAAGGTGTCGGCTATGTTCCCCAGCTCGCCCATGAACCTGTGGAAAGCCCCCAGGTTGTCGAGCCATAGGATGATCAGAGGTCTTTCTCTCACTGGCCCCTCTCATACAAAGTCCACGGCGGTGATGTAGTCCTGGTCCGAAGCAACGCCCTGACGTATGACAGGCGCGTAGTGGCGGGCCAGTTCCCGATGAGAAGCCGGGGGGGCGGGGGCGGCCGTCGGCGTGGGTGACGCGCAACTGCCAAGCGCCAGCGCCACCAAGCTCAAGGCTGTGATAGTCTTCAAGTGCCCGATTGATGACACTTTCGGGTCAATGTTGAGCTGACTCGGGATTTGGGGTTTGGGATTTGGGCTTTGGTTCATTGGGATTTGGTCATTGGTTCATTGGGATTTGATCGGCGGCCCGCCAGCAGCGCCGCTACATCGTCCAGGGTACCGCGCCAGGGGCCAGGCTCCTCCTGCTTCAGCGTGGTGACGGCTGCGGCGAAGCGACAGGCCTCCTCAGCAGGCGC
>JAUWYT010000297.1 GCA_030615705.1 Chloroflexota bacterium | reverse complement strand
GAATCGGCCTCGTCGAAAATGTGGTGGTAGGCGCGGGCCTCTGTCTCGGTCATGCCACGTTGCGTAATAGCAGACGGGCCGGCGTGGGAGAGGATCTTGTGTCTCTTCATGAAGAACTGGCCGATGAGCGGCGCATGCCAGGTTGTCCAAGGCCGAGGCGAGGTGTGGAATTTGCCGACATAGCCGGTGAACAGCCACGTATTCATGAGGACAAGTGCGTCGAGGCGTTCGACGCGCTGTAAAGCCGCGCCCACGCCCTGCGGCCCACCCCAGTCCTGGCCGACGATGACGAAGCCACGCAGATGCAGCTGTTCCATCAGCGACACGAGGTCGGCGATGTGATGGGCAAGGGTGAGCGATGCGTCCAAGCGTGGGTGGTCGGAATAGCCAGCTCCTACCCAGTCAGGGGCGATGGTACGGTAGCCGGCCTGCGTCAGCGGCCCGATGAAGTCCCGGTAGAGAAAGCCCCAGGTGGGATTTCCGTGCAGGAGCAAAACAGGCCGTCCGTTGGTATCACCTTCATCGATGTAGGCCATGGTTCGGCCGTTGACGGTGATTGCGTGCTGGTCCCACGGGTAGAGTGGTTTCAGCCAGTCAGGTTTGACACGCAGTTCAGGGCTCATACTAATACCACCTCCTTTGTTGAAAGTCAGCCCCTTGTCGGTTGACAGCGGAGGAGCTCAGGCAGCGACCAGGGCGGCTTCGATCTCGTTTTTGGCTGACTGGCACGTTTCACGTGCCAGGCTCGCCTCCAGGACCTGCTTGGCCTGGCTGCCACCGATCTTGCCCAGAGCCCAGGCGGCATAGCTACGCACCAACTCCTCCGAATCCTGCATCGCTTGGGCTAAGTCGGGTATGTAAGCCGGGTCGCCAGTATTCCCCAGCGCAATTGCGGCATTTCTCTGGAAGTATTTCTTCTCTCTGATATAGTTATACATCAGCGGTTGGACTGTCCTGGCGTAGAACTCGTCGGTGAGATTGAGAAGTTTGGTTAGCTCGAAATCCTCAGCCGCTTTGACCAGGAACTCGTTCGGTGGCAGCTTTGCCTTCAGCCTTTTCTGGTTCCTGGGGCAGACTTCTTGACAAATATCGCAGCCGTGAATCCAGCTACCCATCTTGTCCCTGATTTCCGGTGGGACGTAGCTGGTGGTGCCCGCTGGAAAGCCATCCTGGGCCATGAAGCAGTTGTAGGCGATGCAACGGCGCGGGTCCATTTTCAGCGGCTCATACAGGGCCCCGGTAGGGCAGGCGTCAATGCAGGCCGTGCATTTAGGCGGGCACTCTTCTCTCATAGTGGGCTCATCATAGTCAAGCTCGGCGTCGACGACGAAGGCGGTCACGAGGATGAAGGACCCTATCCCATCGGCGAAGGTGAATGTATTCTTTCCATAGGTGGCGATGCCAGCTCGTGCCGCCGACAAGCGTTCGGGAACAACCAGTCGTTGGGCGACTTCGCACCCGTTCTTCTCCAGGAACTGCCGCATCAGTTGACGTCGAGCTCCGTTGATGCGGTCGCGGGGGGTGAGGTAACACCTTGCCTGGTAGTGCCGACCTATCTTGCCCACGAGTTTCTCGGGAAAGGCCTCCTTGGAGCAGTCGTAGACTGCAACTATGATGGACTTGGCCGATGGCATGATGCTCTTGGGGTCAGCGCCCTTGATTGGCTGGAAAACTCCTTCGATGAACCAGGCATACATTTCATACCTGGCCTTGAGTTCTTCGACGTAGGTAGGAAAACCATCGGCGGTGGTGATACCGACCTTGCTGTAGCCCAAATCAAGGCCGAAATCCTTTATGTCCTCACTTAGTGACATCGTTCTCGGTCTCCTTCGTTTCTCTATCCGCTGGTGGTGAGAGCCTGTGGTCGTTCACTGTTTGTCCTGCCCCTGTCCCTGTTGTGCCCGGCCGGCAGCAAAATCTGCCATAACCAGCCTCATATGCTCGCGGATATCTTTGGGTGGATGTTCGATGACCTCTTGGCGCTCGAGCACGAGGGAATTCGACGGACACTTGTAGGCGCAAACGCCACAGCCAATGCACAGGTCAGGATTAACTACTGACACCTTGCCACTTTTGTTTTTTAGCTCCTTGTTGCCAGCTGCCACCAGGGTAATCCTGCCCTTGGCCTCTGGGTAGTCTTCCAGACGGAGCGCTTCCATAGGGCATCGCTTGACACAGAGCCCGCAGCCAATACAGGTCTCCGAGTTGGTACGCACCTGGTAGTTGGATGGGAGCATGCCCTCGGCGTGCTTCAGCTTGTGGAACGCCTCAAATTGTACGCAGCAGCATGGGTCGCAATTGCAGATGGTATCCGGCCCTTCCTGCATGTTAGACACTCCGTGAACCAGCCCGGCTTCGGCGCTCTGGCGCAGGATTTCCTCCGTTTCCTGGCGGGTGATTTCGCGGCCGAGACCATTTTCAACAATATAGTGGCCGAGTCGGCCGAAGTGGAGGCAGACCTCAGTCGGGTACTTGCAATCGGGAAACTCGGGGTCGAGGTTCTTGCGGTGCTTGCAGGGGCAGGTGGTAACGGTGAAGTAGTCATGCTGGTCCAGCACCTTGACCACTTCTTCGTAGGGCAGAATCTCGCGGGTGTCCTCTATCGTCCCTTGGATGGGCAGCGCCCGTAGACCCTTGGTATGTGTGTAGTTGTACTGGTCCCACATGCCGTGATAATAGTATTGGTTCATCAGAGGCGCTATGGTCTTGCTCCGCTCGTCGGTGCGCCCAGGCCAGCCATCTGTGCGCCCGATGAAAAAGTGGTCGTTGACGCTATAGCGGACGGTGTCACCTTTGACGGTGCGGAAGACTCGACCTTTCTTGGCCAGCGTATCCAGTCGTTTGCCTAACTCGGCGGGGTCCATCTGCTTCATCTCGGCTAGC
>JAUWYT010000218.1 GCA_030615705.1 Chloroflexota bacterium | reverse complement strand
AGTATACCACAACTTGGCTCCTTTGGCAAGGGGCCGAAGCGTGTCAATCTGCGCAGCGGATAGGAAACGGATAAGGGGATAGCCGCCCGCTCATCCGCTTATCCGCTCCCCATCCGTTGCCTCCACCACCCCAATCTCCTCCTCCGTCAATCCATACAACTCGTACACCAGCGCGTCAATCATTCATCGGCCCATTGTCAAGATTATCCGCAACCTTCGCAAGGGTGGCTTAACGCTTACCCTGGTTACCTGCGTATAAAAAACGCCAGCCTCAGGGCACGCAAGAGTGCAGACTTGGCTGGCGTCTCATCGGTTGCATTGTTTGCTTCGTTGGCGTGATTAACTACCAAGGGCACACTTGCGCCCTTCGGCCAAATCGTAAGGGTACGCTGAACCACACCCACAGAGAGTGTACTCTGCGAGGCGAAATCCCACGACCTATGGCATAGAGCAGGATGATCCGCTGACAGGCGGGGAGCACGGCTTTACCCCGTGCTCCCCGCCTGTCGTCGAGCTTACTTGGGCATGTCGTGCACGGCCGCGTAGGCTTGTCGAGGGGTCCAATCGGGATACAGTATGCTGAAGGCGGCCTTCTCGTCAGAGGCTCCGGCCACAGGGCCGAAGTTGAGGTTCCAGAGGAACATCGGCCCTACCCAGCCCCAGCTCTTGCCCATCTCGTAAGCCTTGACGATGAACTGGGCCTGCTCCAATTCGGTGTTGTCGGCGGCGTACTCATAGCCCAGCACGGGCTCCACACCCAACCCCTCCACCGAGGCCCAGCCGAACTCCGTGGGCCAAAGCCTCTTGCCGCTGTCGCCGTACCTGACCATGATGTCGCGAGAGCCCTCCATGGTGCCCCGGAAGACCCAGCTATGATGATGGTTGTCAGAAGGGCCCCGGAAGACAGCCGTGGGATCGCTCCACGTCTGCCAATTGGCATCGGGAGGGACGTTGTAGCCGCTGGGATGCACTCCCACAGCATCGCAGTAATTCTTCAGGCCCGCCTGATACATCCGCTCCAGGTAAGTGAGGTCATCAACGGCTATGAGCGGGTTATTCCCGCAAGGGGTCAGGGCACCGCTGACAACGATGGCGTCAGAGTCCTTGGCCTTGACGGCCTGATAAGCCGCAGCCAAGAGCTGGACGTAGCGATTGGCATCCAGAGCTTCGTTGCCCCACTCATAGTGCAGGTTCTGCTCATTCCAGACCTCGTAGGCTTGAACCTTGCCCTTGTAGCGCTCGGCCAGAGCCCCCATGAAGTCGGCCAAATCCTGAGGGTCACCCGGTGGCCCCTCCACGGTCAGGTCGGCATCAGCACCCCGGGCCCAAGCCGGGGCCTTGACCACGCTGAGGAGGACATTGAGGCCCGCATCGTGGCAATTGTTGACCAAAAAGTCAATGTGGCCCCAGTTGATGTTCCCCTTGGAGGTCTCAAAGTCCTTCCAGACGATCTGGTGTTTGATCCAGCCAAAGCCCACGTTCTTGACTGCGTCGACGATCTGAGCTTGATCTTGACCGATCATCTGGGCCTGAATCCCGTAGCCAAAGCCAGTTGGCGTTGGGGGTGGCGGGGGAGTGGGCCCTGGTGTAGGTGTAGGCGCAGGCGGGGCAGGGCCCGGCCCTGGGATAAGCAGGACCTGGCCCACGTAGATGAATGACGGGTTAGAGATGTTGTTGGCCACGACGATGGCCCAGACAGAGGTGCCGTAGCGGCGGGCGATGCTGTACAGGTTGTCACCTCGCTGCACGGTGTAGTAGACACCCTCAGGGGGAGGCGGCCCCCCGGAGGGGATGTACAAAACTTGGCCAGCGTGAATCAGGGAGGGGTTATAGATCTGGTTCGCCTGAGCGATGGCCTGCACCGTAGTGCCGTAGCGCCGGGCGATGGAGTAGAGGGTATCGCCCCGCTGCACGGTGTAGTAGTCGCCGGAGGGGGGAGGCGGGGCCGGCCCGGTGGGGATGCACAACACCTGACCGACGCGGATAAGAGAGGTGTTGGCAATCCCGTTGGCCTCGGCGATGGCCTGTACCGTGGTGCCGTGGCTGCGGGCGATGGAGTAGAGAGTGTCGCCCCAGCGCACGGTGTAATAGGTACATGAGGATTCCGCTGCCTCAGCCATGCCAATGCCCACCACGAGCTGGGACATCAGCAAGACTACGATTAGAACTTTGGTTAATGCGTTTTTCATCTTGACCTCCTTTTGTGAAGCTAGCTTTTCGCTCACATAATCAGTACTGATAATAATACTATAAATAGTCAGGTCTGTCAAGTGCATTGGATCAAAGGATCTCCCGCCCTGCTGCTTGCAGCCTGACCAGCGATGTGCGATAAGGGTCACACATCTCCTCCTCCACGTAGCCATCGTAGCCTATCTGTCTCAATTCACGGAGCAAGCTTTTCCTCTCCTCAGGCGGCATCAGCCGAGCGTCGGTCATGGCTGCCACATGAAAGGTTACGCCTGCCCGCATCAGGCTCTCGATAGCTTCAAACGGGAGTCTCCAGAACTCCCCTTTAGCCCCTGTCCTCTCCTGGAACCCCTTCGCTGTGCCTGCTTTCAACGAGACCCGCACGTCAATGTCGGGATGTCTGGCCAGCTCTTGAGCGTAGCTATCGTCATCGCCCGGTGGGATACCGTTGGTCTCAAGGATGAAGGTGAACCCCTGCCCCTGGAGCAGGTCTAACACGCTGAGGAGATGTTCTCTGCAGAGCATCGGTTCCCCGCCAGAGATGCGCAGCTTGGATATGCGCTTCCTTTGGGCGTTAGCGACCAGGCGATGAGCAACCTCTTCGGGAGAGTAGAAATCGCCGTACTTGTCTGGGAAATCGCGGGAGAAGTCCACCCAGCAGAAGATGCACCTCAGGCAGCAGCCAACGGTGTAGCCGGTGGAGATGCCCCCGTAGACGCCGACACAGTAGAAGTCGGTGTACTTGCGGGAGGAACCTCGGGCGACCTTTGCTTCTGTCAACTGAGCCAACTCGATAGGGTCAAAGGGCTCGAAGCCCTCGCGCAAATATCCTGGGTAGATCATCGAACCCCAGCCCTCCTCGCCATCCTGGCCGCCAACTTGATGGCCTCAATGAGGCTCTGAGGGCTGGCCAGGCCCCCTCGGGCTGAGCCTCGGGACGAAGCCTGCCAGGCGATGTCGAAAGCCGTTCCATGATCTACCGAAGTGCGCACGATGGGCAGCCCCAGAGTCACCGTCACGCTCCTTTCGAAGCCGTGGACCTTCACCGGGATGTGCCCCTGGTCGTGGTACATAGCCACCACGGCGTCAAAATCCCCAGCGATGGCTCGAAAGAAGATGGAATCGGCTGGGTACGGCCCCCTGGCGTCAATCCCTATGGCCTGGGCCGCCTCCACGGCTGGTGCGATCTCTTCGATCTCCTCGCGGCCCAGAAGGCCACCTTCCCCGCAGTGGGGGTTCAAGGCAGCCACACCCAGGCTTGGCTCTTCGATCCCCATCTCTCGCAGGCCCTCGGCGGCGAGCTGGATGGTCTCCAGCACCCGCTCCCTGGTGATAGAGTCGGCCACCTGGCGCAGGGGGAGGTGTCGGGTGACGTGTACCACTCGCAAAGAACCGGTGATGAGCATAGTTGTGCAGCGCGGAGCTCCGGCAAGGTCGGCCAGGATCTCCGTGTGGCCGATGTAATCGTAGCCGCCCAACTGCATGGCTTCTTTGTTGAGAGGGGCAGTAGCTATGCCCTGGACCTCACCAAACAAGGCCAACTGGCTCGCCTCGAGCACATATTCCACGGCCGCCTTGCCGGCCATGGGGCAAACCTCCCCTACCTTCAGCCTGGCGAGATCAATGTTGGCCAGGTTCAGTACGTCAATGTTTCCCGGCTCGAAGCGAGCAGCCCTCACGTCGGCGATGGGGTGCAAGTCCACACGGAGCCCCAGCATCTGCCTGGCCCGGGCCAGGACGCCCGCATCTCCCACGACCAGAGGCCGGCAGAGGGCGTACATCTCTTCAAGAGACAGGGCCTTAAGCACGATTTCCGGCCCCACCCCTGCCGCATCCCCCATGGTGATAGCGATAATCGGTCGAGAGTCCATCTTCTTCCTACTCCAGGATCATTCAGTTTTCTCGGAAGCGCCGGCTGAGCGATGCCCTGAGCCCTTTGTCCCTGGGCCAAAGGACCAGGGGCCCGTCGAAGGGCAGGCTCGTAGCGCAGCGGACAGCCGTATC
>JAUWYT010000080.1 GCA_030615705.1 Chloroflexota bacterium | reverse complement strand
TACAGTCGAAGAAGATTTGGCAGCCATGATGGCTGGCGAATAAAGCCAAATCGTCATCAGTGGAAAGACGGAGAACATGTTAGAACATCAAACCAAGAGTCGTCAAATCGTCCGCATTGACGAAGAACTGTGCAACGGTTGCGGCGTGTGTGTGTCACCATGCGCCGAAGGCGCTATCCAGATTATCAGCGGCAAGGCGCGTGTGCTGCACGAAGAATTGTGTGACGGCGCC
This sequence comes from Chloroflexota bacterium, assembly GCA_030615705.1. GTDB lineage: Bacteria > Chloroflexota > Anaerolineae > VGOG01 > VGOG01 > JAUWYT01. The sequence goes on along the minus strand of JAUWYT010000080.1, from coordinate 6,702 downwards.
GGCTTTTGCCTGGGTGTCTGTCCCACCGGCGCGTTGAGCATTGAGGTACGAGAGGCGGTCGCTTTTGACGAGTACGCGGCCGAAATCGAAATGGAAAAGTGGGGTAAGCCCTATATCGAGCAAACCTGTCACGTGTGTGGACAGGGTGAGGATAGCCGGATATTGCTCCCCTGTCGTAAGGCTGGCGCCAGCCTGTGGGTCTGCACCCGTTGCCTGCCGGTGCTGATTCACGGATGAAAAAGGCGAGGGAACGTAATGGCGTGCCCCCGACATGAAGATTTAAGTAGACACGTACCGCTCTACGATCCCTTTAGTGTCGACTACGACCGCTTTGTCAACTGGAAGGAGCGGTTGGCCTATGAGCTCCCCTTCATCGAGCAGCAATTGACTGCCAGCGGCGCACGCTGCGTACTAGACGTGGCCTGTGGCACTGGGATGCACGCCATTGAGTTGGCGCGGCGGGGCTACGACGTGACCGGTGCGGACCTGAGCGTGGGCATGGTCGAGCGGGCGCGGGAGAACGCTGCCGCTGTGGGCTCTGAGGCGCGCTTTGTCGTGGCCGGCTTTGGCGAATTGGTGGAGAAAGTGGGAAATGGCTTCGATGCCTTGTTCTGCCTCGGCAACAGCCTGCCGCACGTGCTGACCGCCGACGCGCTGCACTCAACGTTGACCGACTTTGCAGCCGTTTTGCGACCCGGCGGGCTGCTACTCATCCAGAAGCGCAACTTCGACGCGATCATGCGTGACCGTGTGCGCTGGATGGGGCCGCAGTCTCACCAAGAGGGTGACCGTGAATGGCTCTTTGTGCGTTTCTACGATTTCAACCCAGACGGCACCCTGACTCTCAACATCGTCACGTTGCGGCGCGACGAGGCGGGCGAATGGACACAGCAGGTCGAAGCCACCGCGTTGCGCCCGCTGTTGCACGCCGAATTATCAAGCGCAATCACAGCGGCAGGGTTCGGTGACCTTGCTTGTTACGGTGACATGACCGGCGTGCCCTTCGACCCAGAGACCAGTGGGAACTTGATTGTAACGGCGATGAATGAGTGACATGCGCATCCTGGCAGTCATTTCTAGAGAGTATGGGCAGCGGCACGTCGAAAACATCCGCGCCCACGGCCCCACGGACTGGGTGGTCGCAGTCTGGCAGGCGCCGTCTGTGCTACCGCCGGTGATAGACTACCCTGAGGATTACCTGCCCGCCGATCTCCCGCCAGCCGACTTAATCCTGTCCTTCGGCGAGCATCCCGGCGTGGCGGAGCTGCTGCCCGACATCGTGCGGATGACCGGCGCCCGAGCCGTGGTCGCTGCGGTTGATAGTGAGGCCTGGCTGCCGCGTGGACTGGCCCGGCAGTTGCGGGGCTGGCTCCAGGACATGGGCGTGGCATGCGTGACGCCCAAGCCCTTGTGTTCGCTGACCGAGACCCACTACAGCATTGGCCGCCGCCAGCGGATCGAGTACGACGATGACGCGCGGGCGCGCCTCATCACCGAATTCGCGCGATACTTTGGCCAACCGGACCTGCGCATCACCGTAGACCCCGAATCGCGGCGCATCATCTCCGTCGAGGTGCTGCGCGACTCTGTTTGCGGCTGCGCGCGCTACGTGGCCGAGAGATTGGTGGGAGTTTCGGCGGACGATGCCGAGCAGGAGGCCGGCTTGCTGCACCATCACTATCCCTGCCTGGCCAGCATGGGAGTGGACACCGACTACGGCGACACGCTGATGCACGTCTCCGGCAATCTCTTGAAAAACAACGTCGGCGTGCAGGTCAAGCCGTTCAAGCACGTACGCTACATGACAACGGCGGCGCGGAGCGAGTAGTCACCGACCGGTGCAGACTTGAGACCGCCACCATTCCGCTGCTGCAGGGCCGCAACCAGGGCGACGACTCTGGTGAATTCCAAGGTTCTGTTGTATAATATTGGTGAAGGAGGTGAATACCATGACAGAGCTAAGCGAACGCATCCAGAAAGCTGACTGGAAGAAAGAGAAGCACGTGCCGGTCATCGAGTGTCCAGACCAGGTGAAGGCGGACGAGGTGTTCGAGGCGAAGGTCAGCCTGGGCAAGGAGATCGCCCATCCCAACACCACCGAACATCACATCAGTTGGATCACTCTCTACTTCCACCCGGAAGGGGAGAAGTTCACCCACCAGGTGGGCCGCTTCGAGTTCTCCGCCCACGGCGAGTCCACCGCTGGTCCGAACCAGGGTCCCGTCTACACCCACCACGGGGTGACCGCGTCTTTGAGGGTCAACAGAGCTGGCACGCTGCACGCCCTGGCCCTGTGCAACATCCACGGACTGTGGGAGAGCAGCAAAGAGATTGGGCTGATTTAGAATCGGTCCCAACGAAGAAAAAAAATCAGAGGAGGTAGGAAAATGCCCGAGTTCGTCAATCCATTCAGTGGAAAGTTGCCGGACCGCAAACTCACCATCGAGGAGCTGGTCCGGGCGATTCGCCTGGACCTGGCCGCCGAACATGAAGCGGTCCACGTTTACATGGCCCACGCCGACGCCACCGACCACCCCCTGGCCAAGGAGGTGCTCATTGACATCGCCAACGAAGAGCGGGTTCACGCCGGTGAATTCTCTCGCCTGCTCCAAATCCTGACCGGCGATGAGGACAAATGGCTGGCGGAGGGCGCGGAGGAAGTGGACGAGATGGCCGCTGAGCTCGGTGGGAGCGAGGAGGCCGGCGGCGCTGAGGCCCCAGCGGAGAGGAGATAGAGTTCTCGATCTCCGAGAGCCTGGCGCTGCTCATCCGCCAGCCGCAAGCTATCTGCGTTTTGAAAGAGTGAGTATTCTGGAGGTTGGAGGTTGCAGGTTTGGAAGTGGGAAGGTCTGACAATCCAACCTCCAATTTCCAACATCCAACTTCCAATCTACCGTCGGAGGAAGCGAGAAAATGGATATCAGCCAGGAGCTTCGAGAGCAACTGCTGGTCTACCAGAAAAACGAGATCACTGAGCATCACATCTACCAGAGGCTGGCCAGAGCGATCAAATCGCCTGAGAACAGGCGGGTTCTGGGGAAGATCGCCGATGACGAGCTCCGACATTACCGAGCTTGGCGAAGCTACACCCAGCAGGACGTCGAACCTGATAAGCTTAAGATCTGGCGGTATTACCTGATCAGTCGCATCTTCGGCTTCACCTTCGGGGTCAAGCTGATGGAGGCAGGCGAGGAAGATGCTCAGGACAGTTACGAACAACTGCCGGGGACGATCCCGGAAGCCGAGGCCATTATCCGCGATGAGAACGAACACGAGAACGCCCTGATCGAGCTTCTGGATGAAGAACGGCTTCGCTACGTAGGCTCTATCGTGTTGGGTTTGAACGATGCCCTGGTGGAGCTGACCGGCGCCCTGGCCGGTCTTACTTTGGCGCTTCAAGACACGAAGCTGATTGCCTTGACTGGTTCGATTACGGGCATCGCCGCGGCCTTATCTATGGGAGCATCGCAATACCTCTCCACAAAGTCGGAAGAGACCGTCAAGAATCCGGTGCGGGCTTCGATGTATACAGGCGGGGCCTATGTCGTGACCGTGCTCATTCTCATCCTCCCGTATCTGATACTGGAGAACTTCTACGTTTGCTTGGGCTGCACGTTGACTGCTGCGGTGTTGATCATCGCTTTTTTCAACTACTACATCTCCGTGGCGCAGGACGTGCCATTCAAGAGGCGTTTTCTGGAGATGGCTGGACTGAGTCTTGGGGTAACAGCGTTGAGCTTCTTGGTCGGCTTGCTCATCCGCACTTTTCTGGGAGTTGACGTGTGAAGATTGGTAGGGGAGGTTGATATGACACCTGATGTTGGCTTCGCACTTCTACTTTCAGCCCTGGCCGGGCTGTCTACGACCATCGGCAGCTTGCTGGCGTTGTTCGTCCGCAAGCCCGGCCCACGCTTGATGACGCTGACCCTGGGTTTTTCCGGCGGGGTGATGATCCTGGTCTCGTTTGTCGAGCTGTTGCCCGGCGGGATCAAGGCCATCGGCTTTGCGCCGGCCAACCTGGTCTTCTTCGGCGGCATGGCGGCCATGTTTCTGATTGACGAGTTGATCCCGCACGACTACATGGGCGAACACCATCACACCGGAGCGGAGAACGAACAGGACGCAGCCCTTCAGAGCCGTCTGCTCAAAGCCGGGCTGTTTGTGGCCCTGGGCCTGGGCATCCATAACTTTCCCGAGGGCATGGCCTCTTTTGCCACCGCGCTGAGCGACCCTCAACTGGGCATGGCCATCGCCGCCGCCATCGCCATTCACAACATCCCAGAGGGACTGGCCGTTTCAGCGCCCGTCTACGCGGCGACCGGGAGTCGGAGCAAGGCGTTCTGGTGGTCGTTTCTCTCCGGCGTGGCTGAGCCGGTGGGGGCATTGCTGGCGGCGGTCGTCCTGCTACCCTTCCTGAATGAGGCCATATTGGGCGGGCTGCTGTCGGCGGTGGCGGGGATCATGGTCTTTATCTCCCTTGACGAATTGTTGCCCGTATCCCGCGCCTACGAGGAGGAGCACCTGAGCATCATTGGCATCGTCGTGGGGATGGCGGTGATGTCATTTAGCTTGTGGATGCTGAAATAAGAGTGACTTGGGTTGAGTAGCCGAAGGCGTATCGAAACTAAGGAGGATACATTGAACGTTAAACAGACCATCCAGGCAAGAAGAGCCTACCGCTCCTTGGAGCCGGTGGAAATAACCCAAGAACTGATCAGGGACCTGGCCGAGAGCGCGGGGCTGACCCCTTCCTGCTTCAACAATCAACCCTGGAGGTTCGTCTTCGCGCACGATCCTGAGGTGTTGAGGAAACTGCACGGCGCTATGTCGAGAGGCAACGATTGGGTTCAGGCCGCCTCCATGATCATCGCCGTGTTCAGCCGGGAGGACCTGGATTGCCGCATCAAGGGCAGGAACTATTACCTGTTTGACACGGGGATGGCGACGGCTTTCATAATTTTTGAGGGCCACGGAGCTGGGACTGGTGGCCCATCCGATAGCCGGATATAAGGAAGACCGGGTGAAGGAGATCCTCGGCATCCCCGAGGACACGAAGGTTATCACCTTGGTTATCGTGGGCAAACACTCTGAAACCATGGGTCCCCTTCTCATGGAGAAACAGTTAGAGGCGGAGAAAGAGAGGCCAGAAAGGTTAGCCCTGGAGAAGTTCGCTTATATGAATGCTGTCCGAAGTTAATATTGACAGACTTGAGGTAATTCCAAAGATCTGGTAGTCTCCCCTTTGGGTGTTGCTGCCCCACTCTGCTCCGGTGGGACCCCTTCGATGGGCTCAGGGCAGGCGCCAGATCTCGCTGCCAAGCCGCCGGATCTGGCGATCCGGCGAGAGCAAGACAGCAGAGGTAGAGACCGGTGGGCCAGCAACACAGAAGAGGGGGACCACCAACCTATGAGAGGAGTGCAAGATGGCGCTGACGAAAGATGTAGTCTGCAAGATGATGGTGGACCCCGAAACGGCTCCGGCCAAGACGGAGTACAAGGGCAAGACCTACTACTTCTGCGCTCCGGGCTGCAAAGTGGCCTTTGAAAAGGATCCGGAGAAGTATCTCAAGGCCGAAGGCGAGGATGCCCACACAGGCAGCCATCACCATGGCCACTGAGAGGCTGTGAGGAATACTAAGGAGGTCTTGGCAATGCCAGCAGTTGAAATCAAACCCGATGTCTATTGGATAGGCGTAAACGATAGGACGACCGACCTCTTCGAGGGCCTGTGGCCCATCACCCAAGAGGGGGTCTCCTACAACGCCTATCTGATCAACGACGAGAAGAAGGCCATCGTTGACCTGGCCAAGGCGCTGAAGACGGACGAATTCTTCGACCACATCTCCGAAATCGTGGACCTCTCGGAGATCGGCTATGTGGTCATCAACCATATGGAGCCGGATCACACCGGTGTGTTGCGCACTCTCAGGAGGATAGCACCGGCTGCAACCATCCTGGGTTCCCCGAAGACAAAGGGGATGCTGGAGTCTTTCTACGGGATCACCGAAAACGTCAGAGTCGTCCAGGACGGGGAGACGCTCTCCCTAGGCAGGAGGACGCTGCAATTCTTCTCCACGCCCTTTGTGCACTGGCCGGAGACGATGATGACCTACGAGACATCGCATCGCATCCTCTTCTCCTGTGACGCCTTCGGTGGCTATGGGGCCCTTCGTGGCGCTATCTTCGACGACGAATACACGGATTTGGACTTCTACCAGAAAGAAGCGCTCCGCTACTATGTCAACATTGTAGCGAAGTTCAGCAAGCCCGTGCTTAGGGCCATCGGGAAACTGGCCGATGTGCCCGTGGAGATCATAGCCCCCTCCCACGGGCTCATCTGGCGAAGGCATCCCCAGCTCATCGTGAATCTCTACAAGAAATGGGCTGAATATGCCACTGGCAAGACCGAAGCGGGGATAACCCTCATCTACGGCTCGATGTACGGCAACACCGAAACGATGATGAACGCCGTGGCCCAGGGCATCTCCCGTGTGGGGGTTCCCCTGGAGATCTTCGACGCGGCGAGAACCCATATCAGCTATATCCTCCCCTCCCTGTGGACGAAGGCGGGGGTGATGGTTGGCGCTCCCACCTACGAGGGCACGCTGTTCCCGCCGGTGGCCCAGGTGCTGGAGATGGCCGTCCTCAAGCGCGTGCTGAACAAGAAGGTGGCCATGTTTGGCAGCTACGGGTGGAGCGGTG
>JAUWYT010000247.1 GCA_030615705.1 Chloroflexota bacterium | reverse complement strand
CAGGGCCTCCAATTTCTCGAGGGCCAGGAGGTAATCTACCTCCCCCAGACCGATGAGGGGTGAAAGCACTTTTTCGGCCCAGCGCACGTGGCTCACCACGCTCCCCCCTCGCTGGGCCATGCCGTGCACCTCCGATTTTTTTACATCGTAGCCAGCCCTGAGGCCCACCTCGGCCAGGATGCCGCTGGCCAGGAGAACCCCCTGTCCCCCGACGCCGACCAATAGAAAATCAATCTTATTCATGCTTGCCTCCGCATTTGATAATTAGAGGATTTGTTTGCTGTATTTAGAGCCGTAGTTACGGATCTCGAGCTTGACTTCCGCCCGGTTGAGGAGGGATTCGGCAGACAGGGTGCGGTCCCCTGGGAGGGCAATACTCGGGATATGCGGTTCTGTAAATTATAATCGTAATTGCAGGAATTTCAACTTGTGATATAATGAGAATACTCGAAATATCGTTCGGATGTGGAGCGTTAGGCTCAATCCACCGAAAATGAATGACAAGGAGGTAACGATGGAAATGAGAACCGATGAGATTAAGAGAGCACAGCTAGTTGATGTCTTGATCACCATTCTGATGCTTGGTTCCCTCTGGGGTTTTTCGGAGGTGGTTTTAGGCGGTGTGATTAGAGCGGCAGGACTTCCGTACCGGGCTGGCATCTTGGCCGGAGTCGGAATGGGGATAATGGGCATCGCGATAAGCGCTTCCAGAAAGCCATTAATGCTGGCAGGGATTGCATTAGTGGCGGTTTTGTGCAAGCAACTTGTAGTCCCCATTCTCCATGTCTCGGTAATGTGCAAGGCAAACTCCTGCCTGGCAGTGATGCTGGAGGGACTTGCCCTGGGCGGGGTTGCATCCCTGGCAGGACGCAAGCTGGACAGGGGCCACTTGGCCCAAATAGCAAGCGGTGCGTCGGCAGCGCTGTTGGCGGCGGCCGCTTTCTACTTTGTCGGCATGCAGGTGGCGCCGTGTCGGTACCTTCTGTCCTTCAACCGCCCTGGTGGTTTTGAGGCATTTCTAGCTACTGAAGGTCTGGTGTGGGCGGCCTTTTCAGGGATACTTTTCCCTTTGGGATACTGGCTGGGGGCACGACTCGGGGATACCATTTTTGTTCCGGGAACGAGGAGGCCATTGCTCTATTACACTACCTCTGCGGTACTTGTGATTTGTTGCTGGGTAGCGAGCGCCTTTGCTATTGTTGCTGGGCTCTAGCCCAAGGACGGAACTCGGGAATACGTGGAGATTCTCACCGCGGCCCGTAGCCGCTTTGAGCAGGCGCGGCGCATTCCTCAGAAGGAGTTTCAGGTTCCAAGTTTCAGGTTCTGAACCTGTAACCTGAAACTTGGAACCCGAAACATGAGAGGAGCAATATGATGCACCCACTGGAAGGCGTCCGGGTTTTGGATCTTACGCGGGCTCTGGCCGGCCCCTACTGCACCATGATGCTGGGCGACCTGGGGGCGGACGTGATCAAAGTAGAGCGACCCGGCCGGGGCGACGACAGCCGTGGTTGGGGGCCGCCCTTCGCAGGGGAACCCTACGGTCCCTACCCGGGCGAGTCGGCTTACTTCATCGCCGTCAACCGCAACAAGCGCAGCCTCACCGCGAACCTCAAGAGCCCGGAGGGGCAGGAGGTCATGCGCCGGCTGGCCGGTGTGTCCGACGTGCTGGTGGAGAATTTCCGCACCGGTGTGCTGGACAGCATGGGGCTGGGGTACGAGGAGCTGCACGCCTTGAACCCCCGCCTGGTCTACTGCTCCATCAGCGGCTACGGCCGCACCGGTCCCTATGCCGAACGGCCCGGCTACGACGTCATCATCCAGGCCGAGGGCGGGATGATGGCGATCACCGGGCCGGAGGAGGGGCCGCCATCTCGGGTGGGGGTGCCCATCGTGGACATCACGGCCGGGATGTTCGCGGCAACGGCGGTTCTGGCAGCCCTACGCGCCCGCGACCTCACCGGCGAGGGACAACTGGTGGACGTCTCGCTGCTCGATACGCAGGTGGCCCTCCTGGCGAACGTGGCCTCAAACTACCTGGTCGGGGGAGCGGAACCCCGCCGCCTCGGCAACGCCCACCCCAACATCGCCCCCTACGAGGCCTTCCCCGCACGTGACCGCTGGTTCGCACTGGCGGCGGCCAACGAGCGACAGTGGGCTGTGCTGTGCGACGTGATCGGCCGGCCAGAACTGAAAGATGACCCCCGCTTCGCCACCAACGGGGCGCGCGTTTCCAACCGGCCGGAGTTGGTGACGGTGCTCAACGACGTTTTCGCTGCCCGCGACGCCGACGAGTGGCTACCCGACCTGCGGGAGGCTGGGCTGCCCTGCGGGCCGATCAACACCGTGCCAGACGTCTTCGACCATCCCCAGGCGCAGGCGCGAGACCTGGCACTGGAGACGGAGCATCCCACGGCTGGCCCGGTGCGGCTTACCGGCTTCCCCTACAAATTGTCGCAGACCCCGGCGGAGGTGCGCCAGCCGCCGCCGCTCCTGGGGCAGCACACGGAGGAGGTGTTGACGGAGCTGCTAGACTACACCGCTGCAGAGGTAGCCGGGCTGAGGGAGCAGGGAGGGATCTAGTGTCTCACGGAGTGAGCCTCACGTGAAAACGTGAGAAAAACAGTTGACATCACTTCAAGCTCTTGATATACTGACATCGTCTGCAGTCTCTTCTAGCATTAGAAGATCAACCCTCGGCGCAGCTAGTCGAATCCTCTGGAAGTTGCTATGGCAGTAACTAAAGCGGAAATTCGATCTGGGGCTTACTACGACTCCGTGCTTCTAATGCAGTTGCAGCGCTCCCTGGCTGCCCTGCCTGGCGTCCTCGACGCCGGCGTAGTGATGGGGACTGACGCTAACAAGGATGTCCTGGCCCAGAGTGACTTGCTGACGCCGGAAGCCCAGGCCACCGTGGCCGATGACCTGGTCATCGTGGTCCGGGCCGAAGACAACGCAGCAGCCCAGGCCGCACTCGACCAGGTGGATGAACTCCTCACCCGGCGCCGAGGGGGCGTGGTCCAGGAATATCGCCCCAAGAGCCTCGAATCAGCGGCCGAGATGATGCCCGATGCCCAATGGGTACTCGTCTCAGTTCCAGGTCGCTACGCCGCTGGCGTGGCCCGCCAGGCGCTGCGCCTGGGCAAGAACGTGTTCCTCTACAGCGACAACGTCTCCCTGGATGACGAGACGGTCCTCAAGCAACTGGCGGCCGAAAAGGGGCTGCTGGTCATGGGGCCAGACTGCGGCACAGCCATCATCAATGGGGTGGGGCTGGGCTTTGCCAACCAGGTGCGCCGGGGACCCATTGGGCTGGTCGCCGCATCGGGAACGGGGTTACAGCAAGTGACCTCCCGCATCCACCAGTTGGGGAGTGGCATCACCCACGGCCTCGGCACCGGTGGGCGCGACCTCTCCCAGGCAGTCGGCGCGGTGACGGCCCGCCAGGGGCTTGACCTCCTCAGCCGTGACCCCGAAACGCGAGTCATCGTCCTCATTTCCAAGCCGCCATCACCTCAAGTGGCCGATGAGCTACTGGGAGCCGGCCGGTCGGCAGGCAAGCCGTTGGTGGTGGACTTCATCGGCTCTTCCCCCCCGGGCCGGCAAGTAGACAACGGCTGCCGCTTGCACTTTGCCACCTCCCTCGATGAAGCCGCTCATCTGGCCGTTAAGCTCGCCACCTCGACACCCAGCATGGACTTCAGCGAGCCCCTCG
>JAUWYT010000211.1 GCA_030615705.1 Chloroflexota bacterium | reverse complement strand
CAAGAACTGTCAGGACCCCCAAGCTGGCGGTGACCAGGCGAATGGCCAATACATTGACCCCGAAGAGTTTGAAGGAGAGAGCAACGAGGTAAAGGAAATGAGCTGGCAGGTTAGTGGACTCTACATAGATGGGACGATAGTTGTTATCCTCCACGATCCTAAGAGCCCATAGGCCGTTGTCAGCCTCGTCGTACCAGACGCCGAAGGGGAGAGAGCCCAGGTGGTAGAGGCGCACAAAAGCAGCGATGATGAGAATCGCAATCAAGACAACGATGTCTCTCTTAGGAGGCCAGAACCGAGACGGTGTCCTGAGGCCCCTCCTGAGCTTGACGAAGGGCCTGTCGAAAGACGGAAGCTGTCGGAGGTCCCAGGCCCCCGGTTCGACTTCCATCGCCCAGAAGGCGGCTACAAAGAGAACAACGCTAGCCAGGTAGAGGAGCCAGGCACTGGTGGTGGGAGCACCTCGCCCAAAGAGGCGCAGAGAGAAGAGGATGCAAACCCCAGCCAGAGCCAGCAAAACGAGTCCCCAGCTTAGCTGGCGTCTCGAAATCCCTGGTCGCGTTGCGGTGTCCTGAGCGGGTCGACTGAGCCCCTCGGCAGGACCTCGGGACGAAGGCTCGCCGACGTCCTGCCGAAGGGTTGGAGAGCCCTCCGCCTCGATCCCCCCACCTCTTCGGCGGTTAGCATAGGCGAGGAGCAGAACAGCCACAACGTAGAGGATTAAGGCGTCGTTAATGGGCCCTGTTCGGAAGCGGCTCTGGGCGACGAACCCCAGGCCCACCGCCGCCAGGGTCAGTACTAGATTAGTGATCTTGCGCCGTTCTTGCATACTTAGCAGATAGCAGATGGCGAATGGCAAATCGCAGATAGCAAATGGCAGAGGCCATAAGCTATCGGCCATTAACCAATTGGCCCAAACTTTGTCACTCGATGATTGGCCGAATCGGTTACATAGATGTTTCCCTGCCTATCAACGGCGATGGCCGTCGGCAGACTGAAGGAGCTGCTGTCGAAGCCATACTCGCCGAAGGTGGCTATGAATTCGCCGCCCTTGTCGAAGACGATCACTCGATAGCCCTCGGGATCGGTGACGTAGACGCGACCCCCAGCGGCGGCCAGGTAGGGCTTGTTAACCACCGACTGGCCATACCATCCAGAGATCGGCCACTGGGTGACGAAGTTGAAATCTTGGTCGAACTCCTGCACCCGCTGGTTCCAGGTATCAGCCACGTAGATGTAGCCCTCCTCGTCAATAGCGATGCCCACCGGCTCATCCATCTGGCCGTCCTCCACCCCGAGACCGCCCCATTGATCGAGGAACTCGCCATCGGGACTAAACACCTGTACCCTTTTATTCCCCGTGTCGCTCACGTAGACCTTGCCCGCCGCGTCAATAGCTATGTCGCGCGGTCCCCAGAAGAAGCCCCCATCGCCGACCGCAGCGCCCCCGGTAGCTTTGTGGCGGCCCCACTTCAGCAGGAAATTCCCCTCGGCATCGAATTTCTGGATGCGATGGTTCCAGGTGTCGGCCACGTAGACGTGACCTTCAGCGTCCACAGCAATGCCCCAAGGCTCCTGGAACTGACCCGGTCCATTCCCCTGGCTGCCCCACTGGGTAAGGAACTTGCCACCTGAGTCGAACTTCTGGATACGATGGTTGCTGCTATCAGCGACGTAGACGTTGCCCGCCTCATCCACGGCGATACCTCGCGGATCCCGAAACTGGCCCTCGCCACTACCCTGGGTGCCCCAGGTCCGCATGGCCGTCACCTCGCGCTTACCCTTTTCATAGGGATCCTCCACCAGCTCTATCGGGGCCGGGCCGACGCCGTAGTCCCAGAGCTGGTTGATCACGTCCTTGCGCACGCAGAAGTAGAACTCGTCCCTGTGATACCAGTCGTCGGTGGAGCGGGGGTACTTGCGATGGAAGACGATGTTCCACCACTCACGTCGCTTGGCCGGATCCCGCAATATGGCAAGGAGCTTGCTTGGGGTCCAGTTCTTGTACTCCTCCATAGGCCACCAAATCTGTCGTCGCTTGAACCAGTAGTAGTTCTCGCCCAGGAAGGGCTTAACCTCAGAGTCATTTGGCGGGCCGACGAGGACCACTGGTGCGTCCAGAGCCTGCTTCGAAGGCTCTGCGCCATAAAAGGCCCGATTGGGATAATCCTGCAGGTACCACTCGAAGGGCCAGGTGGTTTCGTTGTCGTAGGCTACTTTGATCTGCCTATCGCCCACCGTGCGCCGCGATATCTCCTCGATCTCTTTCATAACCAACTTCACATCGGGAGCGCCGTGAGCGTAGACAATGAGCTCCTTAGCGGTATCGTAGTTTATGTAATTGGCCATCCAACTGAAGCGAACGGTGAAAAGCGAGAGGAGAACAAAGGCCGTGGCGAAAACCACCTCCAAGCTGCGCCTTGTCCCTAAGCCTCGCCAATAGCGTACCAGGCCCACGCTAAGGATAGCGCTCACCACCAGAGCTGCTAGCCACTGCATAGTCCGGCTCAGTTCAGCAAGCGACCTCCCCTGGAAAGGAGACGCCGTTACAAGAGCCGAACCGGCGAAGAAAGTGAGGAGCAACAGAAGAGCCAGGATCGGCCCACCGCCCCGCCAGACCCTCCGCCAATCAATCCGCTCGAAGACCTCGCCGACAAAATGTCCTGCCAGGACGACCATCGGCAGGACAGGATGCAAGATCAACCAGGGCATCTTCTCGCCGGCCCAACTGTAGAGAACCACGCTCGTGATCAACCAGTAAACCAGAAAGGGAACAAAGGGGGCTGATGGGATTTCCTTTCCCTCATTTCCCTTTCTTCTAACAACGTAATATCCCATACCTATTAAACTGAACAGCAGTGGCACGAACTCATAGAGGGGTGTGAGGACGAGGTAGTAATACCAAGGTTGGCCGCCGCGCTGGACACCATGTTGGGCCAGCCAATAGCCCAGAGAGCCGACCACACCCGTGGCGAAGCCTTGGCCGTTGGTGAAGAAGGTGGTGTACAGGACGATGAAGACGCCGTAGAAAAGCCCAGCAGAGATAAGCCAGCGTCTCCAATCCCACCAGAAGCCAACAGCGGCGGAGATGGCTACAAGGGCCAGAAAGACTACGCTGGAGCGAACAATCCCTGCCTGGCTGTAGTCCAGGGGATCGAAGCCCAGCAGCCTAACAGGGAAAGGGGTGAGGAGAGGCAAGACCAGGGTGCCCATCACCAGGATCAGGTCGAAGGCAGGAAAACTCTTTATCGCCCGCTGCCTTTCACCAAGCCATTGAACCAAGAAGAGCAACACCAGGAAGGAACCGAGGACAAAGCCAGCAATAAAGGTGTTCTCCTTGGTGCAAAAAGAGAGGGACAGGATCGCAGTCATCAGATAGAGATGAAAGCTTTTGCGTTCCTCCAGGTATTTGAAAACGGCGAAGACGAGGAACAAGGTCCAAACGGCGATGTAGATATCGTTGCGGATGTAGCGGGAGTAATAGAGGAAGGAGGGCGAGATGAGAAGGAGGGCCGAAGTAACCAGAGCCCCCATCCGTCCCAGCCACTTGCGCAGGAAGTAGGGCAATGCGACCAGGGCTACGCCGAAGAGGGCGGGCACGATGCGGGCCGTGTAGTCGTTCACGCCAAAGAGAAAGTAAATGAAAGCGTTGGCGTGGAAGAGAAAGGGGCCATGCATCATGGGGCTGTGTTGGTAGCCTTGGCCAGCATACAGCTTCCAGGAGTAGTGGGCATGCAAGCTCTCATCGTGGCTCATCGCCCGCGCTCCCAGGTCCCAGAAGCGGGTAGCTATAGCCACAGCGATAAGAAGTAGATAGAGAGCTATTTCCCAGTTCAGGTTGAAAAGAACCTGGATAGGGACATCGAGGAAGCTACTCTTTCCAGATGGAGATTCTTGCATTAGAGTCACCTTTCTAAGGAAGTACTTGTTTACCGCACCTTTCATATTACCGCAAAGACAGCAAGGCACCAAGATTATAGAACTACTGTATCTCCTTTGTGTCTTCGTGGCTTGGTGGTTAATCTGAAGGTTGCGCCACCTTCACCCACAAAACCAGATTGTCGGTTTGCACCGACGTTGGAACCTGGCGATAGAACAGCCAGCGCATCAGGGTGGACCCAGAGAGACCTTGGGGCTTCCAAGAGGACGTCAGCGCAAAATCTTGCCCGCTGTACTGGGCACCCAAGCCCGGTTCCTGCTCCTCGGCCGGAGCGATGACTACCGGCGTATCTATGGAAGGGCTGAGCCGG
>JAUWYT010000259.1 GCA_030615705.1 Chloroflexota bacterium | reverse complement strand
GACTAGCGTCCAGCGTGAGCAGAGTAGCTCGTCGGTTTGAGGCAGAGCTTCGCTAGTACTTGTAGCAAGGGCTCTCCTTGAAGCGCAGGTCCACGAACTCCGGCTTAACCCCCTTAGACGTAAGGTCCTGGAGCAAGGCATTCAAGATAGCCACTTTCTCGGCCATGTCGCCGGTGCCGAAGTAGACGGGATAGCCCCCTTGGTCAAAGCTCAACCCCTTGTCCTCAGAGTATTGAAAGGCGGTTGCTTCCGGAAGGCGTTGCCGCAGCTCCAGTGCTGACGTGATGACCTCAGAGTCAATTCGATCGCCAACTTCAAGGGGTCCTGTCGCCAAGTCCTGGATCAAGAGCATTCCCTCCAACTCATCTTCCAGAGGGAGGATAGTGCCCAGATCGTCAACCCAATAACGCACCTCACCCCTTTGCCAGACAATTTGCGGCTGACGCTCCAGCACCTCGATCCTCACCTGGTTGCGCAGCCGGTAGTTGACCTTGGCCTCCTTGACGTTCAGCAAGCTGGAGATGGCAGCCTCCACCTGTTCGGGGTTGATCCAGAATATGCTCATCCCCTCCAAGCCACTGGCAGTGTAAATCTCATCCTCGTCAAGAAATTGGTTGCCTTGCAGGGCAACGTCGTAGACATAGAACTCATCGGTTGTGAAGAATTGGTTTGTCAACAAACCCAGGGCTGCCAGCAAAAGCAAGCTCAGCACCGTGCCCCCTCTGACCTGCCAGAGACCGACAAGGGGCCTCGGTGACAGCCTTATGCTTGGCTTGGCTATTCCGTAGGCGTGGCTTCGCCTGACTTTGGAACGCTTCCCTGATTTTCGCTTCGATGACCTGCGGCGCATAGCACTTCCCCGGCGGACGTGGGCCTCTTATTCGAATTGTTCCCGGCTATAGGACGTCTCCGATCTGCTCTTGTCGGCATGCCTTTCTAATGCCAGCTCGATCAGTCGGTCAATGAGCTCTGAATAGGGAATACCGCTGGCCTCCCACAACTTGGGGTACATACTGATGGGTGTGAAGCCGGGTATGGTGTTCAACTCGCCAATGTAGAGTTCGACTGTATCCCTATCCAGCAAGAAATCAACCCGGGCCATCCCTGCACAGTCCACGGCCAGGAAAGCAGCGATAGCCAATTCCTGTACCCGTAGAGTCACCTCCGGTGGAAGGTCGGCGGGAATGATCAACTCCGATCGGTCATCTATGTACTTGGCGATGTAGTCGTAAAACTCACGACAGGGGACGATTTCCCCCGGTACCGAGGCGATGGGCTCGTCGTTGCCCAGGACGCTGCACTCGATCTCCCGCGCGTTCACGGCTCGCTCGGCCAGCATCCTGCGGTCGTAGCGAGTTGCCAGGTCCAAGGCCGGAGCTAGCTCGCTGCGCTCGTGGACCTTGGAGATGCCCACGCTGGAGCCCAGGTTGGCCGGCTTGACAAAACAAGGATAACCCAACTTTTTTTCAATAAGTTCCATTATGGCCTCAGGATCCTGTTCCCAATCCCTGCGTTTAAGCGCCAAGTCCTCCACCACAGGCAGCCCATGGCTTCTGAAGATAGCCTTCATAGCGATCTTATCCATCCCCAAGGCCGAGCCCAGCACCCCTGCCCCGACGTAGGGGATGTCGGCCAACTCCAGGAGGCCCTGCACCGTGCCATCCTCCCCATAAGGGCCATGCAAAACAGGGAAGATGACATCAACTTGAGGAAACCCTGTTTCGCGAGTGCCTGGCACTAGGTCACGCCTACTTCGGCTGGGCTCAGTACAGGTATCCCTAACCACCAGTTCCCGCGTCCCAAGTGCTGGTTCGGCCCGTTCCGCATCAGCTACTTCGGCTGGGCTCAGTACAGGTATCTGACCAGCCGCGCCTGGCCCTCCAGACTGCAACAACTTCATCGGGTCACCACTGGTCAGCCAGCACCCATCTTTGGTGATGCCAATGGGGGTTATCTCGTACTTCTCTTTATCCATAGCATTCATGATGCCCTGGGCAGAGACCAAAGACACCTCGTGCTCGCCAGACCGCCCGCCGAAGATAATACCCACCCTGATCTTCTCAGCCATTCCACTCTCCCACCAACTCGATCTCCAACTCCAGTTCCATGCCAAATCGCTCCCGTACCTGCTCCCGAGCTAAGTCAATGAGGGCCTTGACATCAGCCGCCATGGCCTCGCCCAGATTGACGATGAAATTGGCATGCTGAGGCGAGAACTGAGCGCCACCAACCTGGTAGCCTTTGAGCCCCACTGCTTCGATGAGGCGGCCGGCGTAATCACCCGTCGGGTTCTTGAAAACCGAACCGGCGCTGGGCTGCGAAGGTTGGGTAGCCTTTCGCTGGGCCATGCGTGGGGCCACCTTCCTCTCTAGCCATCGTTGGGGCTCGTAGGTCAAAGCAAGTTCCGCTGATAAGACAACCGCCTGCTGACTGCTACCTGCTTTCTGCCCCCTCAACTTGCTGGTACGGTAGCCGAATCCCAGCTCTTCCGCCGGCAATTGGCCGATCGCACCCTCCTCGTCCGAGACGGTGATCCTTAGCAAAACGTCGGCTATCGAGGAACCGTAGGCGCCTGCGTTGCCCACGATAGCTCCTCCTATCGTACCGGGGATGCCAACCGCCCATTCCAAACCGGCCAGGCTGCGGCGAATGCTCTGTTGCGCCAGGCGATTCAAAGAGGCTCCCGATTCGGCATAGAGGATCGTCTCCCCGCACGGGTCCTCGAACCTGGCCTCATCGGCCCTGTTCTCGATGACCAAACCGCGTATGCCTTTGTCCGAGACCAAGATGTTAGTGCCGCCACCCAACAGAAAATAGGCTACCTCCTGTTCTCGGGCCGAGGCAACGGTTCCACTCAGTTCAGCGATTGTCTCTACGGTAACAAAGAGGTCGGCCGGGCCGCCGATGCGAAAGGAGGTGTGGAGGGACATGGGTTCGTTGACTAAAACCCTATCACCTAGAGCAGCTACAATCTTGTCCAAGTTGTGTCCATCCATGGTACCCTATCAAGCTCGGCTAGAAGCGATTGGACGGTGTTCACCGCAGAAACTCCTCTAACCGCTCGATCTCTTCCCTCATTTCATCCATGCCGGTGATCGCCAGCTCCCAATTGAAATAATTCTGCTCCACCTCAAAAGGCATGGGAGAGCCCACCCGCTCTGGCCTGAATTGCTCGAAGGTTTTCTGGTATTTCTTTCGGAAGCGGCGATCCATCATCTGATACTTCAGCAAATTGCGGCGAGCTTGCACCAGGAGGAGCTTGGTAAGGCTCTCCTCGACACTCCTTGAAGCCATCAACCTCTCTATGCAGTTTGCTGAAGAATCGCTTTGTTAGCCCTCATCTTTTCTCCTCCAACTCAGCCAAAATACCCTCCCCCACTGTATACCCATCCCCTGCTCCCAAAGTGATGAGCACATCGCCGGGCCTCAGGCGATTGAGCAAATGGTCAGCGGCCTCGTTCAGGCCAG
>JAUWYT010000197.1 GCA_030615705.1 Chloroflexota bacterium | reverse complement strand
CCTGATCAAGGGTATGGCTACGATCCCCTCTATATCTCGGCAGGCCACCAACACATGGACGGTGAGCTCGCTCTCAAATACGCTCGCACCCGTCACAGCGGCAGCGACTTCGACCGGCTCCAGCGCCAGCAACAGGTCATCATGGCTGCGCGCGACAGGGTTCTGCGCCTTGATCTTCTGCCCCAGTTGCTGCCCAAATTGCCTGATTTGCTGAAGAACGTGGGCGATGCGGTTCAGACAGACCTCCAACCTGACGAGATCCTCAGCCTGGCTCAATTACTCAACCAAATAGATGACGAACACATGAAGACTGCCGTCATTGATAGCTCCATGACCGTGCCCACCACCACGCCCGATGGGGCCCAGGTTCTGATCCCCGACCGGGATGAGATCCGCGCCGTGGTGGACGAGATTTTTGCCACCCCTGCGCAAGCCGAGGAAGAGATGGAGGATAGAGACAAGCTAATCGTGGAAGGGGCGAAAATCATAGTTCACAACGGTTCCACCGTTGGCAATCTGGCTGCCCAAACGAGTGCTTTTCTGAAAGAACAGGGCCTCCAGGTAGTGGAGTTTGGGAACGCCGAACGTTTCGACTATCCCACCACCATTATTGTAGACTACGCGGGCAAGGACCACACCGTCCAATATCTGGCCCGGTTGTTTAATGTTACTGAGGACAACATCCAGCATTTCACTGGCTCGCAGAGTGAGATTGACATCCGCCTCATCATCGGAGCAGACTTTCAACTGCCGCCCGCACCCTAGCGATCCTCTGACCGTGTTTCCGAATCTGCGCGAGAAATTGCCCAAGGTTCAAGCCGTTGGGCTTTTTCTTTAATCTTTCGCGTAAAGGGTGAAACTCTGGAGGTAACCTGATGCCCGACGATCAAACCACCATCGCTGATTTACGAGCCCAGCTAGAAGCTTTCGTCGCCGAGCGCGATTGGGCCCAGTTCCACAGCCCGAAGAACCTCAGCATGGCCATCGCCATTGAGGCCGGTGAATTGATGGAGCACTTTCAGTGGCTGACCATCGAAGAGTCTGAGAGCCTGGTTGAAGAAGGGGCAACACGGGGGCAGGTTATAGATGAGCTGGCCGACGTCTTGATCTACTGCCTCAGCCTAGCCAACACACTCGACGTTGACCTCTCGGAGGCCATCGTCCACAAGCTGGCCCACAACGCCCGCAAATATCCCGCCGACGAGTATCACGGGCACTTCTAAGATCCGTTCTTCCAACCGCAGCAGCACGTACCGCTCCGAACCAGCAGCAAGAGACAGAGGGCCAAGCCAAGACGAGAGCATGGCTAAGGTGTGATCATCGAGAATTTTAAGGTTAAAAGATGCAGTGGAAACTTGCCAAATATTGAGATCTATGATATAATAGAATAGTAACCAACTAAATCAAGGGCACGTCTGCCGATAAAGGCTAACCTCTCGAAAGAGGGGGGCGCAAAGCTACGGGTCTAAGGCTCAGGTTTGAGCTATGATAGCCGGGCTGCCGAAGCGGGCAAAGCTTATTACTTACTACACTAAGTGATAAGTCGGAAGGATGCCTGCGGCTTCCCGGCCGGACCGGAACCGCAGGTTTCTTATTTAGAGCTAGACAGAAATTGACGAAAGTTGAATCCGAAAAAAGAAGACAGCCCAAGCTTCGTGCCAAGAGCAAAAGGCCATCCGTACTGCTGTGTATCAAGGACTGGACGTTAGATTTGGACAGCAGGCAAGTTATCACAAGCAACGGGGCGCAAAAACTGACCCCCATGCTCTGCCGATTGTTAGAAGTATTCATGCGCAATCCGGAGAAGGTTTTGACCCGTAAGTTTCTGATGAAGGAGGTTTGGGAAACGGATTATCTTGGAGATACCAGGACGTTGGAAGTCCACGTCTGCTGGCTGCGGAAGAAGATAGAAGAGGATCCCGATCATCGCTGCTACCTGAGAACAGTGCGGGGAGTGGGGTATCGCTTCAGCTTGCCGAAGTAGCAAGGGTGATAAATGTACCAAAGAATGGTCCTCGATAACGGCTTGCGTTCCTGACCTCAACGATGCCGCACACCCACTCGGTGAGCATCGCTTTCTTCATCGGCACGGGCTCCCGCCTACGAATCGGACGAACAGAGCGGAGCATCCGACTTCATCGAACACATGCTCTTCAAAGGCACAGCGAAGCGTCCCACGGCCAGGGAAATCGCCATCGCTATCGAACGGATCGGGGGCATCTTCAATGCCAGCACGGGCCAGGAAGAGAGCACCTATTGGGCCAAGGTCACCCAGCCTCACCCGGATATCGCCATTGATGTTGCGCCTGCTCAACGCCGTGCTGGGAGAGGGCATGAGCTCTCGGCTTTTCACCGGCATCAGGGAAAAGCGAGGCCTGGCCTATAGCGTTAACTCCTACATCAGTGCGCTGTATGACACTGGAGTAGTAGAGGTCTAGACTGGGGTTGATCCAGAGCACATTGAGGCTGCCATCGAAGCTATTCTAGAGGAGTGGGACAAGCTCAGGCAAGAAGAGATACCACCCGAAGAGCTGGCCAGAGCTAAGGACTTCATTGAAAGGGCAACTGCTACTCCTTATGGAAGACAGTTTCAGCGTAGCTATCTGGTTTGGCTCCCAGGAGATACTCTTTTCTGAGGATCCTAACATTCGAGGAAGCAATGGAAACAATCGAAGCCATAGCCACAGCCGACCTTCAGAGGGTAGGGCAGGAGCTCTTCTCGGAGGAGAAGCTGAACCTGGCTGTGGTAGGCCCTTGGTCCCCTTGGTCCTCAGGCCCAAGGACTGAGGGCTTTGGCCCAAGCCCTTGGTCCTGTGGCACTGTACCGTACGGTCCAGTACGGTGCCCAAGGACACAGGGGACAAAGGGCCCCTTCAAAAGTGAAGCGGGGTTCAGAGAATTGCTCGAGTTGTGATGACTGCCCAAGCGGTAGGCTTTTGGGCAGCCATGATTTAGTTTACTGGTCTACAAGCAAAGCGGTCTGTGGTACGTCGTTAGAGGCACACCATAGACCGCCTTTTTCATCAGGGCACGTCAAAGGTCTCCTCGAGAACCTTAACGGCTTCCGAGAGTCGCTTGGCATCGATCACACAAGAGACGGTCGAGATAGAAGTACTGATAGCCAGTATGTTTATACCTACCGATGCCAGAGCGCTGAACATGGTGCCAGCGATGCCTGGACGCTCCCGGAAATCGGGGCCAAAGATGGAGACTATCCCCGCTTCCGGCTCGTGGATCACCTCCTTCGCCCCCAACTGAGGCCTGATTCCCTCGAGTATGCCTAGAGCAGCCTCCAAGTCATCCCGGGCGACACAGAACACAACGTGATCCTGGTTGTTTAGGTCTATGCACTGAACGATAAACTCGACGTTGATGCCTTCGTGGCCCAGAGAGGAGAGGATCGCGCCAGCTACGCCGGGACGATCCGGGATGCCCATGATCCCTATCTTGGCCAAGTTGGCGTTTCTAATGACGCCGCCGATTTTCACCTTTTCCATTGGGTTGCCCCCTTTCGCTAAGATTTGGTGTTACCATAGTTATTCTCTTATAAGCAGACACTCGAAAGCAATCTGGTCTATCCCTAATACTACAACGAGGCTTCGGGTAGAAGAAACGTCTACGCACGCTCAGAGCGGATCGCCAGATCCGCGACCGCCTCAAACTTACAGCCCCTCCCCAGGTTAATGGAAAAGGTTGGGCCTTCGTCCCCCACAAGGGCGACCTACTTCACGAAGGTCAGGATCAGCGTACGAACGTTGAGCAGAATGAGCAGAACGCCGATCAAGATGCCCATCATGCGGAGGGGGAGCTTCTTGCACACCCAGGCAGCGACGGGGGCGTCGATTACCCCGCCGAAAGGGACGGCGAAGAGAGGCAAAGGTCAACAGATCCTGGGCAACAGGTCTCCAACGAGCATGTCAACCAGCCGCGAGGTTCCCAGAAGCGTCTTCATTACCACACGGCCCGGATGCTCAGTCCGCACCTCACCGATGATCGCCGCCTCGGCTCCATAAGGATGGCCCTTCATACAGACCAGTACCTTCTCCGCATCGGCCTCGCCTACGACGGCCACCAGCTTGCCCTCGTTGGCCACGTGCAGGGGATCCAACCCCAGCATCTCGCAGGCTCCCCGCACCGCATCGTGAATGGGTATCCTGCCTTCGTGAATCAAGATCCCTACGTTTGATTGTGCAGCGAACTCGTTGAGCGTGGTTGCCAGCCCTCCCCGCGTGGGGTCGCGCAGACAATGTATCTCCCTCGACGCCTCCAGCATGGCGGCCACCAGCTTGTTCAAAGGAGCGCAATCACTGCGCAGGGGAGCGGAGAACTCCAGCCCCTCGCGCTGGCTCATGATGGCTATGCCGTGATCACCGATAGTGCCGCTGACCATCACCTTATCCCCTGGCCTGGCATTGGAACCCGAAATCCCT
>JAUWYT010000195.1 GCA_030615705.1 Chloroflexota bacterium | reverse complement strand
ATCCCGTTCTCCTTTTCAGGGCAAGAAGGACATGTTTTGCGAGGAGTAGCTTGGTCAGGAAAGCTAAGCCAAAGACCAGACTTCCGAAGTCTTGGAGACTTCGGAAGTCTGATTGCCTACCCTATGTCTTGCATGCTGCGGCACCCTCAGCAAGGCGAGGATCAGACCCGCACCCTCAGGGCCTGGGGCACGACCCTGAAGGTCACGGGTGCCTCGCCGATCAACTCCCCATCGGCCTGGAGGAACGTCCACCGTTCCGCCTCCACCCTGACCTCCCTGGCACGATAAGCATCCACCTTGGGGTGGGTCAGGTGTGTGCCTTTATAGACCTTGGGCATGGTGATGAGAAACTCCGCCTTGCTGACATCGCCGATGACGATGACGTCAAGGAGCCCATCGCTGGGGTCAGCATGAGGGGCGATGTACAGCCCCCCGGAATGTAACGTCCATTGCAGACCATGATGGCGTTGACCCGTTGCCGAAGCTCCTCGCCGTCGAGGAGGATGCGCACATCCTTGTTCCGGTAGGTGACAAGGGTGGTAACGATGCTCATGGGGTAGGGAATCGTTCCGGACAGGGCCTTTCAGCTCCTCCTCGTCCTTTCGACCACCGCCGCGTCGAAGCCCAGGCCAGCGAAGTTGGCGAAGTAGCGCCGCCCCTGTCGCCCCTCCATCGTGTATTCCGTCTGGCCCAAGTCAATGAGGCCCGTCTCGTGGCCCTTGAGCCTTCGGCAGGCCTCCCGGCAATCGGCGGGAATACCTATGGTGCGGCGGAAGTCTTCGCCCGCCCCTCCGGGTATCACCCCCAGCACCACCTCAGGATCAACCCTCCCCTCGACGACCAGGCCGTTGACCACCTCGTTGATCGTCCCATGCCCCCCGAAGGCGACGAGGGTCTTGTAGCCATCGGCCAGGGCCTGGCGGGCGAGCTCGGTGGCGTGTCCCACCCCCTCAGTGAGGTCAGCAGCGAAATCCAGCCGCTCCTTCCACAATGCCTTCTGGATGCGGGGCCACTTTTTGCCCACGGCCCCTGCGCCAGCCACGGGATTTACGATCAGTTCTATTTCAGTAGGCATTTAACCTGCTCCTAATTTCTCTGAACTTATCCTCAACATCTTCAAAATCTCCCCTCTGCCCGACGGGTAACAACAGCGCTACTTTACACATTATTAACCTCGAAATATCGAGCAAAAAATCGCCCATTTCGAACTCGCTCAATTCTCCCACCTCTGGCGGATTTATCGGCTCTCCAAACCTGACCCTCACTATACTGATTTCTCCCCTCTTCTCTTTGGTCACCAATCCCATCGGCACGACGGGGATTTTCTTCTTGAGGGAGAAAAACGCCGCTCCAGTTCTTACATCGCGCTCCAATAGGCCGTTGCCCCTCGTCTTGCCCGTGATGGAAAGCCACAAGACATTCTCCTGGCCCTCGAGATGGGCTAGAACCTTCTTGAGACTTTCGGGCTCCAGCACATACTTCCCTGATTGGTCCTTCAGGGCCGGGAAGATGAGCTGATCCACCCCCAGGGCTTTTAACAGCACATTGGCTCCCGCCGTGACCTCTTTCCTGGCAATTGCTTTCAACCGGAACTTTTGCCTGGGCAGACGGCAGCCAACCTTTATAACCGCCCTCAGCGTCTGTGGAACCGAGGGATAATTGCTCACCAAAATCGCACGCTTACCATCGCCTAGATAGGCAGGAATGGGCTCCACCTCGATACCCACTATCGCCATGTCGATTATCTTTAGGACCCACCTGCTGCGTTCCAGCAGCCTCCATGAACGCAGTTCAGCGTCAGCTCTCTGAGAGATTCTCCCCTTCAATATACTCGAAGTCGCTTGTATGTAGCTTAGTGCTTCTTTCATAGTTTTGCCCCCTTTTCGCATCGGCATAGATGTTTCTAGTCCAAGACAAAAACGGCTTTGATGACCCCGCTTCGGCCCGGCGCCCGCCCGCGAAACAGCCAGGCCAGATAGGACAGGTAAAGGGCGGCCAGGGCGAGTCCCTCCGGGCGGGAGATAACGCCGTCCCAACCGGCCAGGGTCGGCGGGAGCAGGAACCCCAGCATTATCAGGGAGTGGTGGTGAACCGCCTGGCTGGCGGCGAAGGGATAGATGGCCGCCACCAGGCCGATGGCCAGCCCGATGCCAGCCACATTGGTGCCAATGGCGTTGCCCAGGGCCAGGCCCGCCCGTGGAGGGCAGCGAAGAGGCTGGCTAAGGTCTCCTCCGGCTCAAGGCCGACGAAAAAGGCGCCCCACCGCCAACTCGGAGAGGGCGGCTAAAACGGCCAGCCTGGCCGCGGTCTTCACCAGAAGCTCCGCCCCCTCTTCTGGGAGATAAACCCCCAGGGCGAAGAGGGCCAGGTCGAGCAACAAGCGCCGTGGAGACATGTGCTACCCCCTAACTTCCACCGGCTGTAGGCCACGAGGGCCTTCTTGAGCTCCCCCTCGTCAAAGTCGGGCCAGTAGACGGGGGTGGAGTAGAAGTAGGCGTGAGCCGACTGCCAGAGGAGGAAGTCGGAAAGGCGCTTCTCGCCCCCTGTGCGGATGATGAGGAGGCGTCCCCGCCAAAGCAATCGGCGGGGACGCTCCAACGAGCCGCGGGGGTGCAAATCCCGAACCGAAATGGATCAGCTCCCTCGTGGCAGGCACAGCGGGCCGCTATTCGGTAGCGCCGATGTAGATGACGATGGCCCCGATCCCGATGAGGGCCAGAGGGATGACCGCCTTCAGCACCGTCCAGATGGCCGGCTACCAGAAGACGACAGCCGCCATGCCCAGCGCGGTGGAAAGCACCCCTCCGAGGATCTCTAAGAACTTCTTCATTGCGTTCACCTCCTCTTTTTCTTCTACCATGGGAGAGGTGGTCACAGCTGACTCCTCCCTTCAATCCTCATCGCTGAAAAAGGCCACCCCCAGCACGCCAGAGCCGGTGTGGGCCCCCATCACCGGGGTGAACTCGGTGACGTAAAACTCCACACAGTTGAGGCGAGAGGCCAGCTCCTCCTTCAGCCTCCCTGCATCCTCGGGGACCTCGGCGTGCACCACGGCGCCGTGCACAGGGTTCGACCCGACCTCCCCCTAAATGTTCTCCACCATACGCCGCACCGCCCTGGCCCCCGTCCTGGGCTTTTCCAACACATCGACCATCCCGTCATTGATGTATAGGATAGGCCTGATCTGCAGCATGGAGCCCACCAGCGCTGCCGCTCTCCCGATGCGGCCGGCCCCGCTGGAGGTACTCCAAGGTGTCGAGGGTGGCGAAGAGGTCCACCTTGGGGATCAGGGCTTCGGCCCTTTCCACCACTTGAGACAGACTCGCCCCAGCGGCGGCTGCCCGTGCTGCCTCCAAGACGACGAACCCCTGAGCCATGATCACGGGGCGGGAATCTATGACCTGGATGGGTATGGTGGGGAGCATCCGGCTGGCCTCTCTGGCCACCTCGACGGTGGTGCTCACTTCCCCGGACACGTGGATGGATACGATAGCCTCCGCCGCTTGGCTAAGCTCGGTGTAGAGCTTCAGGAACTCACCCACAGAGGGCGTCGTTGTAGTGGGCAAAGTTTTTTCCTCCCTGAGCCGTCGGCAGAACTCCGCTGGGGTGATTTAAACGCCATCACGGAAGACTTGCTGGCCGAAAACGACCGGGATAGGGACGATGTGTGGACGTCATATCTTTACCTCAATTCGCGGGAGATGTTGGCCATGCTATCGGTGACTATGGCGATCTTGTCCATAGCCATACCTCCTCTCCACCAGAGCGCAGTCAAATTTAGGCCGGGGCGAGACCGGCGTCGCCGTGAGTACGCCGCCGATGTCGCAGAGTCTGACGACTGAAATGCGGCCGGGTCCCATCAAGACGCTTCTCCCTGGAGATGGTTGGTGGTCAAGTTACTCTCCCTCGATCTCCTCAACACCAGCCGAGCGATCAAGTGCGCTATAAGGGCTGTGCCATTGCCCCTCACACAGCTCACGGTGAAAATCCTGGTCCTATCCAGTAGGCCGGCGATGACGAGGGAGGCAATACAAATCCCTCCGAAGAGTCCCATCAAAATGTTCGCCAGTAGGACCTTCGCTTTGACAGAGATCCTCCTAAGCAGATAGACGATCACCGCCCCCACGTTGATCGCCACCGCCAGGATGGCCCACCAGGTGTGGTGGGACAGACCGGCTATCACCATTCCCTATCTCCTTCAATCTCCTCAGTTCCTGAATCCTCTGTTTTGTATCCCAAAAGACCAAAATCCTCAATATTATCATAGCACACATAAGCCGCTATGTCAATTCGGAACGGCCCCCAAAGCTAGCGGATGGGGAAAATCCCGTCAGAAAAGGCGATTCTACCGGGCGCGGGCCGAGTTATGCAGGGCTCTCCAGAATCGAACGCAAATCGCCACCCTTCACGGCGACCAGAACGGAGAGGGTAAGGCCAG
>JAUWYT010000246.1 GCA_030615705.1 Chloroflexota bacterium | reverse complement strand
CACAGTGGACCGGCCATCCACCCCACTGGCGGCGATCCCCACTTGCGTCAGCTTCTCCGTCCAGCCCATCGCCCTCCCCTCGATGGCCTCGATGGGCGTGGCAATCATCTGCCAGACAGGAACCTTCTCCTCGGCCTCCCCCTTCAGATAGTGGAGCAGAGTTGCCTGCAGGCCAGCGATGGTCGTCTTGTCCACCCTCAGGGCTCTGGTCAAAGGGTGGCGTTTCAGTCTGGCTATGAGCTCCCCCCGTCCGACGATGATACCTGCCTGAGGTCCCCCCAGGAGTTTGTCACCGCTGACTGAGACCAGAGCCGTTCCCTGAGCGACGCTCTCCTGAAGCGTCGGCTCATGGGCTAAGCCGTAGACCGAGGTATCTAGGAGAGCACCGCTTCCCAGGTCATCTACTACTGGCAAGCCCCTCTTCTCTCCAAGCTCCACCAACTGGCCCAACTCTGGTTCATGGACGAAGCCAGTCAGGCGGAAGTTGCTGCGGTGGACGCTCATGAGGAGAGCCGTCTCCTCGGTGATGGCTTCCTCGTAGTCCTGGATGTAGGTGCGATTTGTGGTGCCTACTTCCACCAGGCGCGCCCCGCTCTGGCGCATCACCTCAGGCATGCGAAAGCCCCCACCGATCTCCACCAAATGTCCCCGGGAGACGATCACCGCTTTACCCCGGGACAAAGCCGTGAGGATCAGCAGAACTGCTCCGGCGTTGTTATTGACCACCAGGGCAGCCTCAGCTCCCGTCAGCCGACAGAGAAGCTCTTCAGCGTGGACATAGCGGGAGCCACGCCTTCCGGCCTCCAGATCATACTCCAAGTTGGTATAACCTCGTGCTGCAAGCTCCATGGCCGCCCGAGCCTCAGCGCTCAGGGGAGCCCGGCCGAGGTTGGTGTGGATGATTACCCCGGTGGCGTTGATCACCGGGCGCAAAGTAGGACGCAATCGAGCCTCCTGGTTGACCCTCGCCATCTCGATCAGTTCATTCGTCGAGGGGCAATCCTGGCCTGCCATGATGGCTTGCCGAGCGAGATTCAGGGCCTGACGGATAGCCTCCACGGTCAAGTCGTGCCCGTATTCCTCAGCAAGAGCCTGGACAGCCCTCTCTTGCAACAATCTGTCTACGCTAGGTAGTTTCCTCAGTTCTTCTCGCATCTTACCTCTACCTCAAATGCTAGGGTCATCCAATTCTCGGCCCAATGGGTAGCGAGTGCTGATTGAGTAGCCGCACGCGTATCGAAATCCCTGGATTGAGCTTGTCGAAATCAAGCGAGCGGGTCTAGCCGAGTGTCCCGCTTGGCCTCGATACGCCTCTCCGCTATGCTCCGAGCCTACTCAGCCGGCGCCTCTGATAAAACCGAATGACCCCGCTCAAATGCCCGCCCAGCGGTATCTCTTCAGATCCAGGCGGCCATCCTCGTTGAAGACGATCCCCTCGTCCTCCAATAGCCCTCGCTGGATACTCAACTCGCCAATGGTGTGGCGGGTGCTAATCCCACCCGATCTATTAACAACACGATGCCAAGGTATGTCTAGCCACTCAGGTGCGCTGTGCAGGGCCCAACCCACGGTGCGAGCCTGCCGTGGGGCACCCAAGGCGGCGGCAATCTGGCCGTAGGTAACAACCTTGCCTCTGGGTATCCGGGCAACCATTTCATAGACTCGCTGGAAGAATTCGCTCACGGCCACATCAGCGCCTGGTCAGGATGAAGACTTCGATCAAGCCAAGCACGCACAGCAGAAGTTGGGCGACAGGCCAATTCAAGAAGCGGATCATGCGCAACCAGGCGCAGAGCACCAGGAACAGGGCTGCCAAGCCGCTCTGTCGGATAGCACGGACGCTGTCCTGGCTGCTCTCGGAGCTGGCGAAGCGATGATTGAAGTAGAAAGCAATCGGAACAAAGGTTGCCATCAGGGCCACGAAAAGCAGGAGGAAAAAAGCGGGGCGTGTTAAGGTTCCAGGACTGGTATAAGTCACAAGAAAACCAAGACCCACCCAGCTCAGAATGGCCACCAAAATCGATCCCAGTATCGCACCCTTTCCCATCAATGTCCCTTCAAAAGCATTGCTAGCCTGCTTCTGCACATCATTATACCGCAAAACGCTTTTTCTGGCTAGAGCGGGTAAGCACGCGGTCTTGCCCCTACTCCCGGGGTAAAGTTGGTTCCGAGAGGAGAATGTGGTATAATTGTAGTTGTCCTGTGGGTAAAGCCAGTCGGACTCCCGAACTTGTTCGGGCGTTGCCAGAGTGATCTTTGTACTCCTGCAATCTGCACTGCAACGGGAGCGCCTCAACAAGTTGAGGACTCCGCAACTTGACCCATCACTTATGCGTGCCGACAAGAGGTTGATCGAAAGATGTCTATCGTAACGGCCAATGAGCTAGCCAAATCCTTCGGGGCTCAGGACGTCTTCTGGGACGTT
Organism: Chloroflexota bacterium; assembly: GCA_030615705.1. Taxonomy (GTDB): domain Bacteria; phylum Chloroflexota; class Anaerolineae; order VGOG01; family VGOG01; genus JAUWYT01. The sequence continues at coordinate 1,306 of JAUWYT010000246.1, read as the reverse complement.
TCCCTCCAAATCGCCAGAGGCGATAAGATCGCTCTGGTAGGCCCCAATGGCACGGGCAAGACGACCCTGTTGCGCATCATAGCCGGTTCGGAGACCCCAACGGCAGGCCGGATGTACAGGGCGCGAAGCCTGCGTATCGGCTACTTGCCCCAAGAGGCAGAGTTGCCGAGCCAGCGCACCCTTTACGAGGAGATGCTGACCGTATTCACTGACCTGCGGGCTCAACAGGCCAAGCTGCACCGCCTGGAACAGCAAATGGCCGACCCCACCCAGCGCGAAGAGGCCATGAAGCGCTACGGGGAGGCCCTGCAAGCGTTTGAGCTGGCAGGCGGCTACCGATACGAGAGCGAGATAAAGATGGTTTTGGCTGGTTTAGGCTTTCCAGAGGAGGAACAGCATCAGCCCCTGAGCATCCTCAGCGGCGGCCAGAAGACGAGAGCCCTGCTGGCCAAGCTTCTCCTCGCCGAGCCGGATTTGCTCCTCCTGGATGAGCCTACTAATCACCTCGACTTAGCGGCCACACAATGGCTGGAAGATCACCTAACCAACTGGAAAGGCAGCTTGGTGATGGCAGCCCATGATCGTTACTTCGTGGACAAGGTGGTGGGAAAAGTCTGGGAGCTAGCCTTTGGCCGTCTGGAAGATTACCCTGGAAACTACAGCCGTTATCTGACTTTGCGATCTGAGCGTATGGAGCGACGCCTGGCCGAGTATGAGGCCCAACAGAAGTACATCGAGAAGACCGAAGCCTTCATCCGGCGCTACAAAGCTGGTCAACGGGCCAGGGAAGCGCGGGGGCGCCAGAAGAAGCTGGATCGCTTGCCACGCCTGGAGCGTCCCCGCGAGGCCAAAAAGATAAGCCTCTCTATTAAGACCGACCTGCGCGGCGGCGACCTCGTCCTCGTCACAGAGGACCTGGCCATTGGCTATCAGCCTGACGTATCCCTTTTCACCTGTCCAGATCTGTATCTGCACCGTGGCGAACGGGCGGCCATCCTCGGCTCCAACGGTTCGGGTAAGACCACTTTTCTTAAGACCGTCATCGGCGAGGTATCCCCCCTGGCCGGGTTGGTCCAGATCGGCCACAACCTCAAGTTCGGCTATCTTGCTCAAGCCCACGAGGGCCTGGACAAAGAGAAGACGGTCTTGGATGAGATCCTCGGGGTCCGCCCTTCGGCAGCCCTTCGACGGGCCCCTGGTCCTTTGGCACTTGTCCTGGACCCTTTGTCCCCTGTGTCCTTGGGCCACAGGACCAAGGGCTTGGGCACCGTACTGGACCGTACGGTACAGTGCCAAAGGACCAAGG
>JAUWYT010000273.1 GCA_030615705.1 Chloroflexota bacterium | reverse complement strand
TCAGGCCCCAGTTGAACCAGAAGGTTTGGATGGAGTTCCAGCAGGAGCATCTGCACCTATTCGATAAGAGCTCTGAGGTCTGCATTATCTGAGCGGGGGTCAAATAGACTTCGGAAGTCTTCAGCAAGATGCTCATGGTCCAAACGAGCTCCAAAAACCAGCCTCAATTGTACTCATCAAGGGTGTTCTAGAGACTTCCGAAGTCTGAGCTGTAGAAAAGTGGAGAAGATATGGCCAGCATCAGATTGGAAAATGTAAGGGTGAGGTTTGACCGCCAAGATGTGCTCAAAGATATTAACCTCGCCATTGACGATGGTGAACTTTGCGCGCTGGTCGGGCCTTCGGGATGCGGCAAGACCGTGGTTCTGCGCGTCATCGCCGGCCTGACCATGCCTACCGAAGGCAACGTCTACACGGATGGTCAGTTGGTCAATGATGTGCCACCTGGGGACCGCAATATCGCCATGATCTTCCAGCGTTTTGCCTTGTATCCCTATATGACGACCAGGGACAACTGGGCTTTCCCCTTAATAGCGGCCAGACTCCCTCAGCAAGAAATCGAGGCCCGCATCAATACCATGATGGAGTTCTTACACATGGGGCCGCTCATGGATAGATTGCCCAAGCAGCTTTCCGGCGGCCAGCAGCAGCGAGTGGCCGTAGGACGAGCGCTTGTGCGCCGGCCCCAGGTTTTCCTGATGGATGAGCCTCTGGGGAGTCAGGACGCCAAGATACGGGTCGAGATGAGGGCCAAGCTGAAAAAGCTCCAGATGGACCTGGGCATCACTACGGTCTACGTCACCCACGATCAGGTGGAGGCTCAGGCTATGGGCGACAAGATCGCGGTCATGGAGCAAGGCACCATTCACCAGGTAGGATCGCCGGAAGAGATCTACGAAGAACCGGCGAGCCTGTTTGTGGCTGGCTTCGTCGGCACCCCACGCATGAATCTCCTGGATGGCACCCTCCATCGAGAGGGCGACCAGTTGTATGTTCGTCATCCTCTTTTCAGGCTGGCTGTGCCGCCTGCCAAAGCGGCGAGCATAGAGGCCGGCGCCAGCAGTCAAGAAGTGATGGTGGGTTTTCGGCCTGAGAATATCAAATTGAGCGAAACTGCGAAAGCTGACTCGGTCCCAACCGAGGTTTATGTATTGGAACCGCAGGGCAATAAGCTGGTCGTCAGCTTGAAGTTCGGTGATGAGATCCTGAAGATGCAGGCGGATAGGGATCATCTGGGATTCGCACCCCAGTTGGGCCAGGAGGTGTTCATGACCTTCGAACAGGAGTTCGCCCACGTATTCGACAGGACGACGGGCCAGCGCGTTGGCTGAAAGGAGGTGTCTATGACAGATGCTTGACTAGATTCACCAATACCCAATACCCAATAACTAACTAAGGAGGAGATCTAGAATGAGAACCAAACTGATTGTTCTGAGTGTCGTTGCGGCATTGCTGTCGGGCCTGGTAGCCTGCGCTGCCCCGACGCCGCAGATCATCGAGAAGGAAGTGGTGGTCGAGAAGAAGGTCGTCGAGACCGTCATCGTCGAGAAAGAGGTTGTGGTGACGGCTGCGCCTCCTGCAGAAGAGAAGGTGCTGCGCATCCTCAGCCTGGCCTGGCCACAGACGCCAGTGGAGCAGGAGCTCGCCGACAAGTACTTCACCCCGGCCACGGGCATCAAGGTGGAGATCACCGGCCCGCCTTATGAGTTCGTGGAGTCGAAGGTTCGCGAGATATGCGCCTCGCAGAGCTCTGAGTACGACCTCTTCGAGTACGACAGCCAGTGGTACGGCGGCGCGGTCATGAGCGGCTGCTTCGAACCGCTGGATTCCTACTTCGAAAAGGAAGGACTCGACTACGACTCCATGTTCGTCCAGCCGTACGCTACCTACAACGGTCGCTGGCCGATGCCTAACGCCGTGCTGACCGGCGAGAAGAACTGGCAGGACTACACCGATGTGCCGCTCTACTTCATCCCCTGGACCATCGGCACGATGATCTTCAGTTACCAGCCAGAACTGTTCGTCGAGGCTGGCATCGTGGACGCGGATGGAAATGCCAAGCCGCCCGAGACCTGGGACGAGTTGCTGGATGCCGCCAAGAAGCTGACCGTTGACATTGACGGCGATGGCACCATTGACCGCTGGGGCATGGGCTGGTATGCCTGCCGCATCAGCGACGGCGTCACCCAGCAATGGCTGCCTTTCCACGTCTCCTATGGCGCTGCCTTCTGGGATGAGGAGAACTGGCAGGCTGAGGGCATCATCAACTCGCCTGAGGCCGTCGAGGGGTGCGAGATGTTCAAGCGCTTCTACGATGAGGGCGCGGCGGATCCTGCCACGGCCACCTGGTTCGTGAGCGAGATCCTTGGTGCTGCTCAGACCGACAAGTTCGCTATGTCCTTCACCTGGGTCAGCTTCGCTGGCGCGTACGACGACCCCGCGGTCTCTGCGACGGCCGGCAAGTGGGCCTACGGTCCCTTCCCCTGCCACGTGGATCCGGCGACGGGTGAGAAGCGCTGCGCCGCCACTTTTGGCTCGCAGGGCATGGGCATGAGCGCCTTCTCCAAGCAGAAGGATGTCGCCTGGGAGTACATGAAGTGGTACATGTCTCCTGAGATCCAGAAGATGCTGGTGGATGATGGGCGGGCTGGCTTCGCCTCCGCTCGCGTTGACCTGCTGGACTACCAGATGGTGCCCGGCACCGCCAAGTGGGCCTCACTGAAGAGCATCACCGAAGGCTGGGGCTACGACGTCTGGACGTACCCTGAGTACGCTCAGCTCCTCGACATCCAGCAGAACTACATGAACCTGGCCTACATCGGGCAGATCGGTTGTGAGGATGCCCTGGACCAGATCGCGACGCTGCATCAGCGCATCCTCGACACCAGCCCCAACAACCCCAAGAATCAGTAGCTTCTGAGCAAAGTACAGGTAGACAGGGGCCATTCCCCCTGTCTACCTGTCTTCTCCAACGTGAAAGGAGACCTAGAATGGCCAACAAGGGCAAGGTCAAAGTTGGAATCATCGGTTCACAATTTGAAGCGGACATCCACGCTGCATCGTTCCAGATCATGCCAGACGAAGCCGAAGTCGTGGCCGTTGCCTCCCCGACGCCAGGCCATCCTGAGGAGCTGGCCAGGCGATACGGCATCCCGCGCGTTTTCCACGATTATCGCGAGATGCTCAAAGAGAAAGACATCGAGATGGTCACCATCGCTGCCCCCAATTACCTTCACGCCGAGATGACCATTGACATCGCCAA
>JAUWYT010000150.1 GCA_030615705.1 Chloroflexota bacterium | reverse complement strand
AAGGGGAGAAGAAGCCGATTACGAGGAGGTTTTGGCGGCTATGCGCCGGCGGGACAAGATTGATAGTGAGCGAGAGGCGGCTCCCCTTCGCCCAGCCGGCGATGCGATCATCATTGACACCACCGAGCTGAGCATAGTCGAGGTCCTGGCCAAGGTGGAGGAGTTGGTATGGGCAAAGGACGACTGATCTTCCGACGTCTGGCCTGTGTTAGCCTGAGGATGCTATTAAGGCTCTTCACGCATCTGGAGATAAAGGGCTTGGAGAATCTCCCCCAGGGTGGGCCCCTGCTGGTTACCTTTAACCATCTGGCCCATCTCGATGGCCCCCTCCTGATAGCGGCTTTCCCCTGGCCAGTGGAGGGCATAGCCCTGGCGGATCTCTACCGCGTTCCCATCACCGGCCAGTTCCTCCGGCTCTACGGTACAATCCCCGTGCACCGCGACCAGTTCGACCGCGAGGTCATCCGGCGAGCCCTGCGGGTGCTGGCCGAGGGCAAGGTTCTGGCCCTGGCCCCTGAGGCTGGGATGAGCCTGACCGGCGCCCTGAGGCGAGCGCGGCCTGGCGCTGCCTATTTCGCCTTGCGCAGCGGCGCGCCAATCCTGCCCGTGGCGATAAGCGGCACGGAGAAGATGTACTCCGAATGGAGACGTTTGCGCCGCCCCAGGCTCACCGTCACCATCGGACGGGTCTTCACCCTGCCCCCTTGCGAGGGAGCTAGCCGAACTAGGCGTCAGCGGCTGACCGAAGCCACCGAAGAGATCATGCGCCGCATCGCTGAGCTTCTGCCGCCCGAGTATCGGGGGGTGTATGGCTGAGCGCGGATCGCCTATCGCACGGCGATAAGCAATTGGAGGGAGATGGGATGTCTGCTCGCCGTTTCTTGAATGTCATCCTCAGGATGCTGTTCAAGATCGTCCTCAAGCTGGAGATCGCCGGGATGGAGAACGTGCCCCGCCAGGGGCCTTTAATCCTCATGATCAACCACGTAAACTTCCTCGACCCCGTCCTCACGGTTGGCTTGATGCCCCGCGGAGTCACGGCGTTCTCCAAAATCGAGACGCTTGGCTATCCCGTTTTGGGCTTCTTCATCCGCCTCTACGGGGTGGTGCGCGTGCGGAGGGGGGAAGTGGACAGGCGGGCCCTCCACCGGGCCATCGAAACCCTCGGCAGGGGCGAGGCCTTCCTCATCGCCCCCGAGGGCACCAGAAGCCATCAGGGGCGATTGCAGCCGGCCCGCCACGGGATAGCCTACATCGCCCTGCGGACCGGGGCCACCATCCTCCCTGTGGCCATCTGGGGGCAGGAGAGATTCTTTGCCAATGTGAAGCGGCTGCGCCGCACCCGGGTGCACATCCGCATCGGCAAGCCCTTCCGCTTTGCCCCCGGCAATGTCGGCCGGGACGAGCTGCGGGCCCTGACCAGGGAAGCCATGTACCAGTTGGCGGCCTTGCTTCCTCCGAAATACCGAGGGGTCTACAGCGACTTGGACAAGGCGAGCACGGATTTCCTGGTTTTGGAAGCGGAGGAGGGCTAGGTGGGTGGCGTCGTCGCCGTGAGGGCGGGCAGCATCGCCGCAGAGCTGGGCCTGCGGCCTGGCGATGCGCTTCTCTCCATCAACGGCCACATCCTGCGCGACGTCATTGACTACCGCTTCTACGGGGCCGAGGAGGAGCTGGAGCTGGTCGTAGAACGGGGTGGGGAGCGGATCGTCTACGAGGTGGAGCGGGGCTATGACCAGGACCTGGGCATCGAGTTCGCCGAGCCGACCTTCGATGGCCTTCGCCTGTGTAACAACCGCTGCGAATTCTGCTTCTTCAAGGGGATGCCGCCGGGGATGCGGCGGTCCCTTTACATAAAAGATGACGATTATCGTTATTCCTTCCTTTTCGGCAATTACATCACTTTAACCAACCTCACCGAGGATGACTGGGGTCGCCTGGCCGAGCAGCGCCTCAGCCCCCTCTACGTCTCCGTCCACGCCACTGACCTCGCTTTGCGTCGCTGCATCCTGGGCAACACTGCCGCTCCCGACGTCATCGAGCAGTTGAAGTGGCTGGGGAGTTTGGGCATCCAGGTTCATGCCCAGATCGTCCTCATCCCCGGCCTCAACGATGGACAGTATGTGACCAGCACCGTAGCCGACCTGGCCACCCACTATCCGACTGTGCAGTCCATCGCCGTCGTCCCCCTGGGCCTCACCAAGTACCATCGCTGCCCCTTGCGCCTCTATGCGCCTGAAGAGGCGAAGGCGATCATCGCTCACATCTCAGCCTGGCAGCGAGAGTACCGAAACCATCAGGGCCTCAATTTGGTTTATGCCTCCGATGAGTGGTACCTGCTGGCTGGGCTGGAAGTACCTCCGGCCGAAGAGTACGATGGCTTTCCTCAACTGGAGAATGGGGTGGGGCTGACGAGGGTGTTCCTGGATGAGGAGTTGCCGGTTGTGGGTTGCGAGTTGTCGGTTGGGAAGGTCACCCTGGTTTGCGGGACGTTGATCGCGGCGCTGTTGGAGGACATGGCGGCGAAGCTGGCGGAGAGGACAGGGCTGGCGATGGAGGTTGTCCCCGTCATCAACGACTTCTTCGGGCCGACGGTGACCGTTTCGGGGCTCCTCACGGGGCGGGACGTGATCGAGGCTTTGCGGAACTGTGACCTCGGCGACCTCGTGTTCCTCCCGCGGGCCATGTTCGACGCCTCAGGGAAGCTGACCCTCGACGACATGAGTCCAGCCGCGATAGGAGAGGAGCTGGGGGTTAGAGTCGAGGTGGCGGGGACGATGGGGGAGGTGGTCGCCTCTTTGAGCGTTTAGGGTCGGTGTAGTATATCCAACTCTTATTCTCCTTACCATGCCGGCAAGGGGCTAGCCAGGGAGCGGATGCCAGCCACCCGCGCTGCGGACAATGTGGCGATGGTCGCCTTCTGCAATCTGGTGGGTGGCCAGGACGAATTGGTCTTTGACCGGGGCAGCGTCATCTTCGATGAGCGGGGGGAGCTCATCGCCCGAGGCAAGCAATTCGAGGAGGATCTCGTCATAGCCGACCTGAACGTAGAGAGCGTTTTTCGCCAACGGCTCCACGACCCCAGGAGGCGAAGGGAGAAGCTGCTCTCTCAAGCCGACGGGGACGTGGTGAGGAGGATAGAGCTATCGAGGACAGAAAGCCGAAGGGAGAAGCCTCCGTTGCCTCAGAGGAAAGTGGAAAGGCTGGGGCGGTTGCCAGAGATCTACCATGCCTTGGTGCTGGGCACGCGAGATTACGTGCACAAGAACGGCTTTCGCCAGGTGGTCATCGGCCTCTCCGGGGGCATTGATTCTTCGTTGACGGCCGTCATCGGCGCCGATGCCTTAGGGCCAGAGAACGTGGTAGGGGTGTCCATGCCTGGGCCCTACTCCTCAGAGGGGAGTGGCGTGGACGCTAAGAAGGTGGCTGAGAATTTGGGCATCCGCTTCCTGACCATCCCCATTGACGAGACTTTCCAGGCTTATCTCGACATGTTGGCTGAGCCCTTCGCTGGGACGGAACCGGACGTGACCGAGGAGAACATCCAAGCCCGTATCAGGGGCAACATCCTCATGGCTCTCTCCAACAAGTTTGGCTGGCTGGTGCTGGCCACGGGCAATAAGAGCGAGCTGGCAGTTGGCTACTGCACCCTATATGGCGACATGGCTGGCGGCTTCGCGGTCATCAAGGATGTACCAAAGTCATTGGTCTACGAGTTGGCCCGCTACCGCAGCTCCTTAGGGGAGGTCATTCCTCAGGCGGTGTTCGACAAGGCCCCTTCGGCCGAGTTGCGCCCAAACCAGCGGGATGAGGACTCATTGGGCCCTTATGCGGTGCTGGACCCGATCCTGCAGGCCTATGTGGAGGAGGATCGCAGCCTGGCCGAGATCATGGCCTTGGGCTTTGACGAAGAGGCGGTGCGGCGAATCATCCGCATGATGGATGGCGCTGAGTACAAGCGCCGCCAGGCCCCCCCGGGGGTTAAGATCACCCCTCGCGCCTTCGGCAAGGATCGGCGGCTGCCGATCACCAACGAATACAGACAATGACCAATGGCGCAATGACCAATTGGGGTTCGGCTCGTTGGGGTTTTTCAAGTTTGACAAGCGAACGATTCTGTAGTATGATTCGCCGCAGAATAAGCCATCTCGAGGAGGTGATGTAGGTACAATCTGAAAAGGGGAAGACAGCGCATGGACTGGGACAGTAATCAGTGACCAGTAACCAGTTGACGAGGAGGAGGTTCCCTGCCGTGAGGCGGGGCTAAGAACACGGAAGATTCGGTGCCTTCGTGTTCGAAAATCGAGAGATCAGCGGAAGCCTCCAGGGATAGCCACATCCCTCATCTTCCCCTCCTGAGATGTTAGCGCCCCGTACAAAACCGCCGGGCGACTGGCGGGACAAAGGGGGAGTACAGTGGCATGAAGCGGCAGACAGCCAAGGCCGCACCAATCACCAGGGAGGGCCACAATCGGCCAGAGCTCTCGCTCTGGCTCCCTCTACGCAGGAAGGACCCCCTGACGCCGAAGCGTCGGCTACGTTTGCGAGGTCTGTGAATCCCCTTAGCCCAGCCCTAGTACTAGAACTGCACTGAATAAGGAGCAGGGGAGCAAGGAAGTGGCCAGAAACCAGGTTTTTGAACCCTTTGCATCCAAAACGTGCGCAATTGCACGCATTTTCGATGCCCCGATAAGCACTTTTAAGCGAAAAACCTGGTTTCTCTCACTTTATCCAAACTCCAGTGAATAAGGAGCAGGGGAGCAAGGAACAGGGGAGCAGGGGGAGTCTGCCTTTGCTCCTTTGGTCACCTGCGACTCTGCTCCATTGAAAAAGGAGGAAACGAACAATGAAAGTCGGATTCTACGGTCACGTCAGGCAGTATCATAATCTGAAAGAAGAGATTGATCCGGCCATCTTGGAGGTACTTGAGAGCGGCAAGTACGTGATGGGACCAACGCTGGCGCGCTTCGAGAAGGAGCTTGCAGCCTATTTTAACATGAAGCACGCCATCGGCTGCAACTCGGGCACCGACGCGCTCTGGCTGGCCTTCATGGCCCTGGGCATCGAACCCGGCGACGAGGTCATCACAGTGGCCAACACCTTTTTTGCCACAGCAGAAGCGATCTGGTTCGTAGGAGCCAAGCCGGTGTTTGTGGAAATCGAGCCGGATACGTGCAACATTGACCCCACCAGGATCGAAGCGGCCATCACGGACAAGACCAAAGCCATCGTGCCGGTGCACCTCT
>JAUWYT010000103.1 GCA_030615705.1 Chloroflexota bacterium | reverse complement strand
CCCGCCCGTCGAGCATCTGGCGCAGCCTCTTGATCTTGGGCAGGATCTCCTCGATGAACTCTTGCCCACCGAAGCCCGGATTGACAGTCATCAGCAAAACGAGATCCACATAGGGTAGGATCTCTTCCAACGTATTCAGTGCCGTGGCAGGATTGAGGGAAACGCCAACCCGCGCGCCCAGCTCCTTGATTCGCTGCACCGTGCGGTGCAGATGCGAACTAGTTTCCACGTGGACGGTGATGATGTCGGCGCCGGCCTCGGCGAAGCGAGCGATGTAGCACTCAGGAGCCTCGATCATCAGGTGCACGTCCAGGGGCAGCTTTGTTGCCCGTCGCACGGCCTCCACTACCAGTGGCCCCACCGTGATGTTCGGCACGAAGTGGCCGTCCATCACATCTACGTGGATGTAATCGGCACCAGCCGCCTCAGCTTCCGCAATCTGCTCACCCAAGCAGGCGAAATCGGCGGAGAGGATCGAGGGAGCGATCTTGATCACGGTTCCTCCTGGGGGATAATCATACACTGTATTATGGAAAAATGCAAGGTGAGCAACGGATAGGAAACTCATGTGCTAGTCATCGGGATGGTAAATCCGCTTACTCCTTTGGCATCCGCTGACAGCGCAATTGACCGCAGCCGGCCTGGATGTCTGTGCCCCGCTCCACCCGGAGGGTATTGGACACCTTTGAGCGGTTGAGCTCGGCCTGGAAGGCCAGAATCCTACCTCGCGGCGAGGGTTGGTACGGCGACTCAGGGACGGGGTTGAGAGGGATCAAATTGACGTGGCAGAGCAGCCCATCCAGTAACTGGGCGAGTTGGCGTGCTTGCTCCAGGGAATCGTTGATCCCATACATGAGGGCATACTCGAAGCTGATGCGTCTCCCCGTTCGTTCAACGTAATGGCGACAGGCAGCCATCAATTGAGTTAAGGGATAGCGGCGATTGATGGGGACTAGTTTATCGCGCAATTCATCGGTGGGGGCATGGAGGGAGATGGCCAGGCCGATCTGGGCCCCTTCCCCAGCTAAGCGCCGGATGCCAGGCACCAGGCCCACGGTCGAGATGGTGATGCGCCGCGTTCCCAGGTTGAAACCCTCATCGTGAGTTAGCGTTTCAATGGCCTGCCAGGCGGCTTCGTAGTTAGCCAGAGGTTCGCCCATGCCCATGAACACCACGTTGGTTAACCCCTCGCCCTTTGCCTGCAAGAAACGGGCGAAGAAAAGGACCTGTTCTACGATCTCCCCCGCCGTGAGGTTCCGTACGAAGCCGCTCTGGCCTGTGGCACAGAAGACGCAACCAAAGGGACAGCCCACCTGAGTGGAGATGCAGGCGGTGTGCCTCCGCTCATAGTGCATCAGCACGCTCTCGATGGTCTGATTGTCCCGCAGGGCGAAGAGCACCTTGCGCGTCAAGCCGTCAGCGGCCCTCTGTTCCTCCAGGGGCTTCATAGTCCGCAAGAGGGTCGCCTCTGCCAGCCTCACCCTTAGCCCCTTGGGCAGGGTGGTCATCTCCCGGAAGTCGGTGACCAAGGAGCGATAAAGCCAGCGCCATATCTGATCGGCCCGATAGGCGGGCTCACCCCAGGAGGTGAGGAGCCCGGTTAACTGAATGTAGGTTAAATCGAGCAGGGGGGTCTTATCAAAAGCTTTGGGATTTCGGCCAGACCTCATATAGTTGCCTCACGTCCTCAAAAACTAAGTCTGGTCTGATAGGGGAGTTTTCTAGCTCTTGCCGGCTGGTGGCGCCCGAAAGGACGAAGATGGTCATCAGGCCAGCCCTCCGTCCACCCAGGACATCGGTCTCCAGGCGGTCGCCGATAACGGCCGCCCCCTCTTTACCCACCCCCATCCTGGCTAAAGCTAGGTCGAAGATGGCCGGCTCTGGTTTTCCCACCACGAAGGGGGCCACACCGGTGGCCGCCTCCAAAGCTGCTATGATGGCCCCGTTGCCTGGGATGAGGCCCTCCTCTGTCGGCAGGGTCTTATCTGGATTGGTGGCGATAAACCTGGCCCCGCTGCGGATCAACAAAGCAGCGGTTTTGAGTTTCTCATAGGTGAGTCCTCTATCCATGCCGACAACTACAAAATTGGCTCCTTCCCCGGCGATAGTGCACTTCTCTCGCAGGGCAGCCCGCAGGCCCTCCTCGCCGATGGCATACACTCGGGCTCCCGGCGGTGCTATCCTCTCTATGTACAGAGCAGTGGCCTGGGCCGAGGTCAAGACATCGCTTTCCTCGATGGTGATGCCCATCCTAGCCAGCTTCGTTACGTATTGGGCTGGCGTGCGCGTGGAGTTGTTGGTAAGCAGCAGGAAGGGGACCCCTTCTTGCTGCAAGAGGGCAACGAACCCTTTTGCACCGTCTATCGATTGGTCGCCACGGTAGAGGACGCCGTCCAGGTCAATTATCAGGCTTCTGATAGATTGGAGTCTGTCCATAGGTCGCTGCTCCTCTGATAATCGTCGGCGGTGTCAATGTCGGTAAGAATAGCCTCTGTTTCCACCTCTACTTCCTCCAACTCATCCCTGTGTTCGGCGATGAGCTGTCGTCCACCTTGGTCGCCTTTCACCTCTATCAACTTCCTGAAAAGAGAACCGTCGAATAGTACCGGATTGCCCTGTCGGCCCCGATGGGTGGGGACGACGATGGACGCGCGAGTCTCCCGGTAGCGCTCGACGAGCTTCGCTATGACCTCCGTCGTGACACCCGGCTGGTCGGCCAGGACGAAGAGGGCCGCGCCAACCTCCGGCTTCACGGCCGAGAGTCCCGCCTGCACAGAGCTGCCCAGGCCCGACCTCCACTTCTGGTTGACCACGACTTGGACCGGCCTGCTGGCGATGCTCGCTCTTATCTCCGTCGCTCGGCAGCCCAGGACGACGATCACCTGCTCGAGGGGCGAGTCTAAAGTGATGTCCACCACGTGTTGGATCATGGTCTTGTTGCCCACTGGCAGAAGCTGCTTGGGCTGGCCGAAGCGATGCGACCCGCCAGCAGCGAGCACGATGGCGGCTACTCTGGGGCAGACGTAGGATCCCCCTGCGGTTATAACCTCCAACACTGGCTCGGGGGCTCGCAAGGAGGCGATAATTACCCCCTCGACGCGTTCGTTTCGTAGGATAAGATGGGCGATCTCGCGCGCCTCGTCCAAGGGGCGGTCTTCCGCTATTTGGTTCAGGATGGGGATCGCTCTCGCTTGCTCAGGGAGGCCCTTCAGGCCGCCCTGAGGATGGCTCAGCACCGTGGCTACCATCTCGACGGTCACGGGCTCGCCGACGGCAGCTTCAGTGAGGTCCGCCACCAACTCAGGACGGTGGACATGCTCTTCAGCCAGAGGCTTCCCCAGAGCGATGAGATCGGCCATGGGCACGAGTGTCTTGGTCGAGGCGGGCACCACCGGCTCGTGGGCGGCGGGGGCCTTGAGGGCCCGGTGGCAAGCTCCATCGGCCTCCACCAGGATGACCGCCTCGCTGAGCCGCTGGGCTTGTCCTGAGCCCAGTCGAAGGGCCAGGTGGTCCACCAGGGAGGGGTGCACTCCTTCCAGCTTGTTGGGGCGCATGGGGTAATCCCTGTCGCTTTCCCCTAAGGCGGTCGGATCCACCTCTTCCAAGCGGCGCTTAGCCAGGAAGACCTTGGGATAGCGGACCAGGAGCTCCGGCACCTGAGTCAACACCTCTTCCTCCTCGGCGGTGTCCTGAGCCCTGTCCTGAGCTTTGTCGAAGGGCTGTCGAAGGGCGAGGAGCAAGTACTCGTTTTCCCTGGGGATCGGCTCCAGGATCTTGGTCGTGGTGGTGAACACCACTGGCCTTTGGATCCCAGCCAACTCTTCCATCAAGCGCAGGGCCGCCGTCGTTTTCCCCCCGGCCCCAACAAAGGAGATAACATCGCCGCTTTTGACGTTTAGAGCTTGATACAGTCGCATTTCACTTGATAGTATACCAGGTTTCAACTTGCTTAGCAACAAAGAAGCCACCTGTATTGGTTATGCAGGTGGCTCAGCATCCAGCGGTCACAGTTGTTCGACGGCTACATCTGAAGCGGTCAGCCATAAAGGGGCTGGCCCCTGACAGAGCGGTGCTTTCATTCAGTGCGGCATTACCAGTGCGCGGGGACGGCAGCGAGTGACGCAGAGGCCGCAGGCGTTGCACCTTCCCGCATCCAAGATCGGCGGCACGTGGGTCGTGCGGAAGGCGCGCTGCTCTGGGTCGCTTCAGTGTGAATATGGTCACATCTCCTCAAAGGGCAAGAAAGCCAGGGATGTGGAAAGACCTTTGAGGATAACATACATTTTCGCCGGGCCGGCCAGGGAAAACTCTCCCTGAAAATCCTTTTTCATCTCCATCGCCTTAATCTGAAAATCAGCGGGGCCGTTCGTTGGGCTCCGCCCTGAGCCGGACGAAGGGCTCCCGACGGTGGAGATTCGTATTTTCAGCAGGTCGTTTTCGAATAGCGCCTCGTGGCCACCGTTTTCCACAGATAAACGCGCCTCCTTCCCACCCTCTCGCCTTCTGATGGTCCATCCTTTGGCGCCTCTCTCGACATAGAAGGCGTTATCCTCTTCCAGTTCAAAGTCGCTTTCCCTGAGAAAGAGCCTGGGCTTGTCCAGGTAGGGTTTGCCGTCGTGGAGACAGAAGGTCTCGCAGTTGCCACACTCGTTGCAGAAATCATCAATGTGGATGATCTGCCTGGTCTGGTCGAGTCTGAAAACCTCTTCCCCTTTCGCCGTCAATTTACTCTGCTGGCAGGAAACCTTTGGCAGCCTCAGAACGACCGGAGAGATGGTATAGGTATAGTTGGCCCGGTTGGGGCACACCTCCACACACTTATCGCAAAAGGTCGAACATTGCAGACACCTGGCCGCCTCGCTCAGGGCCGCTTCCTCTGTCAGGGTTTCTTCGACCAGGTCGAAACCGCCCCTTTGTTCGAGGGGAAGCATTTTGGCTCTGTTCTGAGGCTCCTTTCTGGCCCTGGTCTTTTTCAGACTCACAATCTCTTCCTTGGAGAGGCAGTGGAGGACGACGGCTGGCGGAACCGTTTCTAGCCCCAACTCCCGGCAGATGGCTTCCGCCGCCCGCCTTCCGTCGGCGATAGCCTCAATAATGGTAGAAGGCCCTCTTACGACGTCCCCTCCCGCATAGGTGTGCTTTTCTCCCGTCAGGCAGGTTTGGGGATGAGCGGCAATGGTGCCGTTTTTGCGAAGCGAAACGGAACTCCCGTCGAGAAAGGAAACGTCTGGGACCTGGCCGATGGCCATGATGATGGCATCGGCCTCGATTTCAAACTCGCTGCCCTCAATGGGAATCGGCTTTCTCCTCCCGTCCTCGCCAGCTTCTCCCAACTCGTTCCGAATGCATTCCAGGGCAGCGACCCTTCCCTCCTTCAGAATGACTCTGGCGGGAGAAGCCAGTTCTTCCAAGGTGATGCCTTCCACCAAAACCTCTTCGATCTCCTCCTCGATGGCCGGCATCTCCTGGCGGGTCCGCCGGTAGACGACCGTCACCGGGCCGCTCGTGAGCCGCTTGGCTGTTCTGGCGGCATCCATAGCCGAGTTTCCCCCACCGATCACCAGGACTCTGCTGCCCAGGTCAACTGGCTCGCCCCGCCTCACCTTGTTCAGAAAATCGAGGGCATCGTAGACGCCTTCGCCCTCCTCTCCTTCGATGTGCAAACGGGTGCTTCTCTGCGCTCCTGAGGCGATGTAGACGGCATCGAAGCGCTCGCCCAGAAGCTCTTGCGGAGGGACGGTGATGGGATGGGAAAGCTCGATCTTGACCCCAAGTTAATTGTTCCGAGCGATGTCCTCCTGGACGATGGCCTCAGGCAGTCTGAAAGAGGGGAGGGCCGAGGTCAACAGTCCCCCCGCCCGGTCTCTGGCTTCGTAAACGGTCACCTGGACGCCGTTCAGCGCCAGGAAATAGGCAGCGGCCAGCCCCGAGGGGCCGCTGCCAATCACAGCCACCCGAATGCCAGAAACCAGGTTTTTGGGGAAAAACCTGGTTTCTCCACCCTTTTCGGCGGCAAATCGTTTGAGGGCCCGGATGGCGACCGGTTCGTCGTAGTTGTTGCGGGTGCATCGGGTCTGGCACAGGTGGTTGCAGACGTAGCCGGTGACACCGGGAAGAGGGTTGCGGGAGAGGATAACCTTCAGCGCCTCGTCGTATTTCTCGCGGGAGATCAGCCAGGCATACTCAGGTACGTCCTGCTGGACCGCACACTTCTCCACACAGGGAGCAGTGATACAGTCGAAA
>JAUWYT010000282.1 GCA_030615705.1 Chloroflexota bacterium | reverse complement strand
AGAGGTGGTCGCCTTTTGCGTCTTACAGCCAGGCCAGAAACCAAGCGATGCCTTACGCGAGGAATTGAAAGGGTGCGTGGTGACTGCATTAGGCAAACCCTTCAAGCCCCGGGAGGTGAAGTTCGTCAGTGATCTGCCCATGACCCGCAACGCCAAGGTGATGCGCCGGGTAATCCGCGCCGCCTATCTGGGAGAAGACCCCGGCGACCTCTCATCTTTGGAAAACCCCCAGGCGGTGGAGGGGATAAAGCAGGCGATATGAGGGTTGGATGACGTAGGGTTTCGCGATCACGAGCTATGGCATTATCTGACCGTTATTGCACATTTCTCTCATTCAAGGAAAGCAGACGATCACATGGAGATCGCCCGAAAGCGGCCGGCCGGGATGCTGGCCTTCACCATCATCTGGTTCGGCCAGATGATGTCGTTCCTGGGTACAGGCATGACCCGCTTCGCCCTAACCATCTGGGCCTGGCAGATCACCGGCTCGGCCACGGCGCTGGCCCTCGTAGCGTTCTTTTCGTTCGGGCCCACTGTGTTCATGAGCCCGATCGCCGGCGCCCTGGTCGACCGCTCGAACCGCAAGTTGGTGATGATCCTGAGCGATCTGTCGGCCGGCCTGTCCACCATCGCTATCCTGCTGCTGTACGCCACCGGCAATCTACAGATCTGGCATCTGTACGTGGCTGGCGCGTTTGCCGGGGCCTTCGAGTCGTTCCAGTGGCCGGCCTACTCAGCGGCCATCACCACGATGCTCCCCAAGGAGCAATACGGCCGGGCCAACGGGATGATGTCACTGGCACAGTCTGCCTCGGAGATTGCAGCCCCGATCTTGGCCGGGATCCTGATCGGGCTCATCGGCATTGGCGGAGTGATGACCATCGACGTGATTACCTTCGTCTTCGCCATCGGCACGTTGGCCTTCGTCCACATCCCGCAGCCGGTGGCAACCGCCGAAGGAGAGGAAGGGCGCGGCTCGCTATGGCAGGAGTCCGCCTACGGCTTCCGCTACATCCTGAAGCGGCCCAGCCTCCTTGGCCTGCAGCTCATCTTCACGGCCATCAACCTGTTGGGCGCCCTTGCTTTCGGCGTAATGAGGCCCATGATCCTGGCCCGGGCGGGGGAAAACGCCGAGGTGCTGGGGACCGTGCTCTCCATCAGCGGTATTGGCGGCGTGGTGGGCGGGCTGGCGATGAGCGCCTGGGGAGGGCCGAAGCCTCGGGTCCACGGCGTGCTGGGCGGCATGCTGCTTGCCAGCCTGCTCGGAGAGCTCTTGATCGGGCTCGGTCGGACACTGCCCGTGTGGGCGGTCGCAGCGTTCTCCTTGGGGTTCTTCCTTCCGATCATCAACGGGTCTAACCAGGCTATCTGGCAGGCCAAGGTGGCACCGGACGTCCAGGGTCGAGTGTTCGCCGTGCGGCGGCTCATCGCCCAGATCACCTTCCCGCTGGCGCTGCTGATCGTCGGCCCCTTGGCCGACTACATGTTCGAGCCGATGATGCAGCCAGCTGGCGCGCTGGCCAGTGTGTTCGGTGGCCTCCTAGGTACCGGGCCGGGCGCAGGCATGGCGCTTATAATGGTCCTCTCCGGAGTGCTGGGCGCGGCCGTCGCCCTGAGTGGCTACCTTTTCCCGGCTATCCGCGACATCGAGACCATCCTGCCTGACCACGATGCAGCCGCGATGGAGGCCTAGATGATCCGAGCGAGTATCGTTTCTTTCGGAGCCGCAGGGGGTTCTTGAGATAGTGGGGACGATGATAGAAAGGGACTCCATACAAGGGTTAATTCTAGGGTGCACCGAACTATCTCTAATCCTTCCCCGGGACGAACTGGGCATCCCTTTCTTTGATACGATAAAGATTCATGCCCAGAGTGCGCTAGAGTATTCTCTTTCAGACGAGTAGCCCAACTATTTCGGCAACTTCGCAAACTTGGAGAACGTTGACCTTGTACCTAGCGGTTGGGCAGGATACAATTAAGAAAGCCCGGCGACCTCTCCTCCCTGGAGAACCCCCAGGCGGTGGAGGAGATGAAAAGGGATGCGTTAGCCGAAACTACCAAAGACGCTGAGACAGGGCGGCCGTGCACTCAAAGTCCGAGATCGAGGAAACCTGTAAACGAAGTTTCCATGCATATCTAACCACGAAACTTGACCGAGAGGACGTGGATTGGCTGGACGGCGATGAGCCGCCAGACTACTATCTCCTGGTTAGGGGCGTGAAGTATGCTGTAGAAGTGACGATTGTCATGGAAATGGTCAAGGTGGGCTCGACTCAGCGTGAGTGGGCTAATATCATTGACTCGCTTTGGGGTCTAGTCCTGGAGGTGGAAAAGGAATCATCCAATGAAGGCACGCTGAGCGGATTTTACATCGTCAGCTTCTCGCAGCCAATCACCAACTTCGCCAAAGTCCGAGCTTCTATAAGAGAAGGCCTGCTCAACTATGTGCGTCACACCCAGGATGACAGTTCCGCACCCTCAGAAGTGATTTTCGAACAGCAAGGCCAGACATGTACTATTGAGAAATCGCACAACTTGTCATCGAATATCTCTGTAGCTGGGCCAATCACGTTCGGATGGAAGTTCGACAGGCAACGAGAAGCTTGTCGCCTATTACAGGCTGTAGTCACAAATAAAGCTCACAAGCTCTCGCAATTGATGTTTCCGAAAATACTCCTGCTGTTGAATGCGTACCGTCTCGTTGACATCGCTTACTACAAGGAGTGTGTTCCGACATTGACATCGCTGGCTGACTTCCATACAGTCTTCATAGTAGAAGATGAAGACAGAGGTTATGTCCTGCACACAAGTGGTTCTGATTGGTAGCTTCGGCTAACAGGCGATTTGCAGCTACAGATACGCCTAGATAAAGACATACTAAAGGAGAGAGTCATCGTGGACTTTGAACTCACCGAAGAGCAACGAATGATCCGCGATATGGTGCGCGATTTCGCCGAGAACGAGATCGCCCCCATCGCCGCGGAGATAGATGAGGCGGGGAGGTTCCCACAGGAGATGGTAAAGAAGATGGCCGAACTTGGCCTCATGGGCCTCCCCTGGCCCCAGGAGTACGGCGGGGGTGGGGCGGACAACGTCTCCTACGCCCTCGCCACCGAGGAGATATCCCGCGCCTCTGGCTCCCTGGGCATCGCC
>JAUWYT010000258.1 GCA_030615705.1 Chloroflexota bacterium | reverse complement strand
GGCCCATACCATCGTTGACCTGGGCGAGGACGAATTCACCGTGGGCCGCCTGCATCCCATGCTGGACAACGACCTCCGCGTCCGACGGCTGCAGCAAGAAACCGACGATCCGGAGGTCGCTGTGGTTTTCCTGGACGTAGTGCTGGGCTACGGCGCTCACCCCGACCCGGCCAGCGAACTGGCCCCGGCCATCGCCAGTGCACGTGCGCGGGCAGCAAGAGCCGGGCGATACCTGGAGGTGGTCGCCGTCGTAGTCGGCACCGACGAAGACCCGCAGAACTTCGACGCCCAGGTGCAGCAGCTTGAAGTAGCGGGAGCACGAGTAGAAACCAGTAATGAAGCAGCCCTCCACTACGTCGGCCGACTGCTCCAGTCCCTCAATCCGAAGCCCGAAACTCGAACCCTGAAACCCGTAGCCCTGGCCGTGCTGCACCAACCCCTGGCCGCCATCAATGTGGGCCTGGAGTCGTTCACCGAGAGCCTGATGGCCCAGGGCGCGCCGGTGATCCAGGTAGACTGGCAGCCCCCCGCCGGCGGCAACGAGAAGTTGATGGCGATCCTGGAGAGAATGAAAGGATAGAGGACGAATGAAAGAACTCATCGCTGCTTGTGTGCAAATCGCCGTCACGCCCAACGACGTGCAGGCCAACGTTGACAAGGGAATCGCCTGGCTGGAAAAGGCGGTCGGCGAATACGAGGCCGAACTGGTGGTCTTCCCGGAGACGGTGACCACCAGCTTTGTGACCGGCCTGGACGCGGAAGAGCTGTGGGACCTGGTGGACGATGCCCCAGGCCGCATCACCCGCGACGTCCAGGCAGCCGCCAGGTCTCTGGGAGTCCACGTGGTCTGGCCGTCGTACCGCCGCGGGCCAGAGCGAGGGGTGATCTACAATTCGGCCATACTCATCGGGCCGGACGGGGAGATCGTCGGCATCTACGACAAGACGCACCCCTTTCCGCTGGAACGGCGCGATTGCGGCGGCTGGGTGACCGTCGGCAACCGCGCCGATGTGTACGAGACGGCCCTGGGCAGTATCGGCATGATCATCTGCTACGACGGCGACTTTCCGGAGCTTTCCCGCCTGCTGGCCGTGAAAGGCGCTGAAGTCATCGTCCGGCCGGCGGCCCTGCTGCGCAGCTTCGACATCTGGCACATCACCAATGCCGCCCGCGCTTACGACAACCACGTCTACATGGTGGCCACCAATTCGGTGGGACCGGACGCTGGCGCCAACTACTACTTTGGTCACAGCATGATCGTCAACCCCATCGCCTGGCGGTTGGCCCAGGCCCGGGGCGGCGAGGAGATCATCGCTGCCAGACTTGATCCCGACCCGCTGCGCTACGTGACCTGGGGCAGCAAGAGCCTGCAAAGCTTCGACCACCTGGAAGATCGCAACCTGGAGCTTTACAAGGGGATTCTCAAAGAAGCTCACTCTCGATTCGAACCTGGGAAACGCATCCCTCGGGGCAGGGATCTGTAGTTAGGCGGACTATGCCGGCTAACATGCGCCGTGGACGAGATTTACAGTGAAGCATTGGGCTGGGCATTGACGCGGACGATGACGCTCGCCGACGGGCATGAGAAGTGCGACTTTCGGTTCAAACGAGGGGGCGTGACAAGGATGGCCATTCCCCAGTCTCTGAGACGGAATGAGCCCTGGAGATGCAAAGCGCAGAGCGGCCCAAGTGGCAAAAAACATTCCCTTTGACATTTGGGAAACGAGCGGCACCACGGAGCACGTAGGGGGTATCTATGCTACCCAACGCTTACTTGAGTCATGTCGTGTCGCCCCAGGACACGTTGTGTTGGATATTGGGTGCGGAACAGGCTACACAGCCAGTTACCTGGCGCAGAAGTATCAGGCCCGTGTTGTTGCCATTGACATCAGCCCCAGGAGTGTAGAAGAAGCTCAAAAAAGGGGCCTTCAGGTGACTGTTCTTCAAGCGGATGCACATCATCTTCCCTTTCCTGCCGATTATTTTTGACACGGTCATCGTCGAATCAGTACTAGTGTTTTGTGATGCAGCGCGAGTGTCTTTAGAAATGCATCGGGTTCTAAGAGGAGGCGGCGTCCTTGGAGTCAATGAGTTGACTCTCTTAAAGCCTCCTTCTGAGCAGTTGCTTACCCTACTTATGGGCACATTAGGTATTCAGTCATTTCAACAGGGGTGAGTGGCAATGTATCCTCAAAAGAGCAGGGTTCGTGGAAGTCGTTTCCGCCGTTCAGAGATTCAACCTATGGGAGCAACTCGCCAGCCACATTAGAGTAGATGGGGTGAGAGGATACCTTTCCGCCATGGTTAAGGGCCTTGCTAATGTAAAGATCAGCCGCATCTTCATCAATAGAAACATGCTTAGGGCTGCTCGTCAGTTTCTGCCCTTTGTTGGTTACGGGCTGTACACAGGCAAGAAAGCGAGGGGCGCTCAAGACCAGGAGCGGGGTCGGAACCCATGAGCGGAGACGACAGAAGGGATTGACAGCGACTGCGAAATGTCCGATAGAAATAGCACTTTCTTGGAGGGACTACTATGGAATTGAAACACAAGCTACTGAGCCTTCTCAAGCGCGGGTTCGAAGAAGAGCAGGCACTCGTCGCAAAGCTATCTGATGAAGAACGTGCGGCTATCGGCACGCTTGAACAATGGTCCACTAAGGACACGATAGCGCATACAGCAGCCTGGAACGAGCGAATGGCGCAAAACATCACGGCCGCGTCACGCGGTGAAACGCCGTCCGTTTCCAATGACATTGACCAAGTCAATGCGGAGATTTTCGAAGAGAACCGCAATCGTTCGTGGGCTGATATTCTTGAATATTCAGAGCGTGCCTACAGATCACTAGTCGAGAGCGTACAAGCTGTGGGTGACGACGATCTAGCTGATACCCAAGCACTGCCCTGGCAAGATGGAAGGCCGCTGTGGAGGCTTATCGCGGGCAACGGTTATACTCACCCGATCGCTCACCTCGCTCAGTATTACACCGATCGTGGTGAAGCCCACTATGCCACCGTGATCCAGGAAGAAGCCGCTGCTTTGCTCGCGGAGCTGGACGACAGCCCCACCTGGCGAGGGATTACGCGCTACAACCTTGCTTGTCATTACGCCCTATCGGGCCAGCACGAGAGGGCGATACACGAGTTGCGTGAGGCGCTCCGGCTTAACCCGGATCTTACGGAATGGTCGAAAGAAGATCCTGACTTCGCCTCAATTCGGGAGCGCCCTGATTATCAATCTCTCTATTCTGATTGAATCCAGTCGAAGGAGTAGATAGAAATGAGCACTGGCAATCTCGTCGCCGAGTCCAGAGAGGTCAGCAACTTTGACCGAGTTGCCCTGAGAGACTATGGCGAACTGGTTATCACACAGGGCGAGGAAGAGTCTCTAACCATTGAAGCCCATCCAGATATCCTGCCCAAGATCAAGACTGAGGTAAGGGATGGCAAGCTCATCATCAAGATCGGTGGAAGCTGGTTGGACAAGCTAGGCGACGCCCTCTC
>JAUWYT010000089.1 GCA_030615705.1 Chloroflexota bacterium | reverse complement strand
GTGGCGGCTGAAGAGCTGGGACTTCCCTACGATCAGGTAGAGGTCCTGGTAGCCGACACGGACCAGACCCTCGACGGTGGTGCGACCACCGCCTCGCGCCAGAGCTTTATCACCGGCAACGCGGTCCGCCTGGCTGCTCAGAGAGTGAGAGAGGCTTTGGCTCAGGTCGCCTCTGAGGAATTGGACGCTCCGCCTGATAGCCTGGCTTTCAAGGATGGCCGCATACACGCTGGCGAGAGGTCCATCTCTCTAGCCGAGGCCGTCGCCCTCGCCAGAGGGGAGGGGCGCGAAGTGCGGGCCTCGGTCGTTTACGAGGCACCTAAGACTGTCCCCTTGGGCGAAGTGGGCGACATGCACTTCGCCTTCGGCTATGCCACCCAGGCCGCTCTGGTGGAGGTGGACACAAACACCGGCCACGTGGAGGTGCTCAAGGTCATCGCTGCCCACGATGTGGGGAGGGCTCTTAACCCACTGGCTGTGGCCGGCCAGATCGAGGGCGGGGTGGTGATGGGTCTGGGCATCGCCTTGCAGGAGGAGTTCGTGACGGAGGAAGGCGTCCCCACGAGCACTTCCCTGGCCAAGTACAGAATACCATCTATTGAGCGCACCCCGGAGATCGTGCCCATTATTGTGGAAGACAAAGCGTCCGAAGGGCCCTACGGAGCCAAGGGGATAGGGGAGATTCCCTCCATTCCTACCGCACCAGCCATCATCAACGCCATCTACAACGCCACCGGTATACGCATCTACAGTCTGCCGGCGACGCCGAAGAGGATTCTAGAACAAGGAGCAAGGGAGCAAAGAACAGAGGAGCAAGGGAGCCTTTGATCGCCGGCTCCTCTGCTCCCCTGCCCCCTTGCTCCCTTGCTTTTATACGAGCCTCACAAACCTTCGCTTGCCCACCTGGAGGATCGTCTCCCTATCTGGCGTCACTGTTTCCTCGATGCTCTCCACTTTGTTCCCATCCAGGCGCACTCCGCCCTGAACGATCAGGCGGCGGGCCTGGCTCTTGCTCGGTGCCAGACCAACCTCTACCAGCAGGTCCACGATGTTCTGGGGTGCAGCCAGCTTGTGGGCAGGCATCTCTCTGGGCAATTCCCTTTTCTGGAAGACCCTCTGGAAGTGGGCCTCGGCGCGGGCTGCCGCCTCAGCATCGTGGTAGATGGTGACGATGTCCCGAGCCAGCATCATCTTGGCATCCATGGGGTGCAGGCTCTCTGTGGCTATTCGTTGCTCGATGTCAGCGATCTGGGCTGGTTCAAAGCTGGAGAGGAGGTCGAAGTAGTTGCGCATGGCGTGATCGGGGATGCTCATCACTTTGCCGTACATTTCCTCCGGCGGCTCATCCACGCCGATATAGTTGCCCAGGCTCTGGCCCATGCGTTGGTAGCCGTCAGTGCCCACCAGGATAGGCAGCGTCAGGCAGATCTGGGGCCGCTGCCCGAGGGCTTCCTGGAGTTTGCGACCGGCCATCAGGTTAAAGAGTTGCTCCGTCCCGCCGATCTGCACATCCGTCTCCAGCATCACGGCATCATAGGCCTGCATCAGCGCGTAGAAGAATTCGTGCAGCCAAATGGGATCCCCCTTGGCGTGGCGCTTGGCGAAGCTCTCCCGGGCCAGGAATTGCTGCACGGTGAAATGCGAGGCTAGCCTGATGAGGTCGGCGAAGGTCAGCGGCGCCAGCCAGTCGGCGTTGTAGCGCACCTCGGTCTTGTCGGCGTCCAGTATTTTGAAGGTCTGGTTTGCATAGCCCTTTGACTTCTTGGCCACCTCCTCAATCGTCTGCTGAGGGCGAGGGCTGTTCCTGTCGCTGGGATCGCCGATAAGGGCGGTGAAGCTGCCGATGAGGAAGATAGCCTGGTGGCCCAGTTCCTGGAACTGGCGCAGCTTTCGCATGGGCACCGTGTGGCCCAGAGTCAACTGAGACGTCGTGGGGTCGAAGCCGCAATAGACGCGCAATGGCCTCTCCTCGTGTTGGGCTTCTTGCAACCGCTCTCGCAGTTCCCTTTCCATTACCTGCTTGATCTGCTCGTCGCCGAACTCCACGCCGCGCATGAGGATGGCTATCTGTTCGTCTATGGGTTTCATGTCTGCACTCCTTGAACCTTGTTTTGCGGGCAACTGCTCACTCTGTCATTGCGAGGAGCACTTCGACGAGCTCAGTGTAAACTCTGCGACGAAGCAATCTCCACCGTTGCTTGCAATGGGAGGCGGGAGATTGCCCTTCGGCTACGCTCAGGACAGGCTTCGCTACGCTCGCAATGACCTCACGATTATACCACAAAATGCCAAAGAAGTGTATTTGCTCGCCAGTGGATAACGTGGTATAATGTAGCCAGTTCGAATTCTCTCGGACAAGGGTAGTAGCCCAACCGAGTTGGGCGTCGTTCGGCCCAAGACGGCCAATGCGATTGGCCTGCTACCCATCAAGAAGTTCCCTGTTCGACTTTCCGAGAGACCTCAGTCCATGATGGAGGTAACACGAGTTGCTCACCTATCTGTACATTGTTCAGATCATCATCTCTGTGGCTCTCATCGCGGCTGTTTTGCTGCAAACCAAGGGAGCGGGCTTGGGTGGTATCTTTGGGGGCCAGGGTGCGGTCTACCAAAGCCGTCGTGGGGTGGAAAAAACCCTCTTCAAGATCACCATCGGTCTGGCCGTCGCTTTCTTTGTTTTCGCTACGATCAACGTCATCCTGGCAGGATGAGCCGGAGCGAGCGCCCTTCGACGGGCTCAGGATGCCTCCGCTCGCTTTCCTGAATAAGTGTCCGGTCGTGAAACGTGTGAATAGAGAAGGGGTGTGAGGCTTGACAAAGCACCTCCGCTGGCAGGTCATCATCACCCTGCTGGGGATAGCCTTGCTGGGCTCCTTATTGGGTTACCTGGCCTTTACCTTCACTACAGTCGTTGTCCCCGATGTTGGCGGGACCTACGTGGAGGGCCTGGCTGGCAACTCACGATACATAAATCCCATCCTCTGCCAGTATAACGAGGTAGATCGGGATCTTTGTTCCCTCATCTTCAATGGCCTGACCAAGTTAAATGAAAGGGGCGAGGTTATTCCCGATCTGGCCGAAAGATGGGAGATCTCCGACGATGGCCTCGTCTACACCTTTCACCTGCGGCGCGACGTGCTTTGGCACGATGAAGTCCCCTTCAGCGCCGACGATGTGGTCTTCACCGTCGAAGCAATGCAGGATCCCGGCTATCGGGGCGCCCCCTATCTGGACGAGCTTTGGCGGAGCGTAGAGGTGGTCAAGGTCAACTCCCACACCGTAAGGTTCACCCTCAGGGAACCCTTCGCTCCATTCCTGGACTACACCACCATTGGCATCCTGCCGGCCCATCTTCTGGCCGAGGTTCCCGCCGAGTCGCTGGCCAACGATCCGTTCAACCAACGCCCCATCGGCACAGGTCTCTTCCAGTTGGAGGAGGTCAACGCCGAGCACGCCCTTCTCAAGGGCAACCCTCTGTTCTACGGCCCGAAGCCCTATTTGAACAAAATCGAATTTAGATTCTACCCCAACCATGAGAGTGTCCTCAGCGCCTATGAGCTAGGAGAGGTTCAGGGCATCAGCCGCGTCCTTCCCGAAGACTTGCCTGAAGTGAAAGGTCACTCAGGGTTGAAACTTTTCTCGGCCCGACTGACGGGCTACACCCTCATATTCCTGAATCTGAAAGACCCTGCGGTGCCCTTCTTTCAGGAAAAACTGGTCAGGCAGGCTCTAATCTATGCTATTGACCGCCAGAAGCTTGTTGATCGGGTGTTGAAGGGCCAGGGCCTGGTGGCTCACAGCCCCATCTTGCCTGAGACCTGGGCCTGTGACAACGCCGTCGAGACGTGTGAGTACAATCCTGAGCTGGCCAAAACTTTGCTAATCAGGGCCGGTTGGCACAATCCCACCCATCTCTCGGCCAAGAGAGGCGAGATCAGCGGGCAGGACGACGAGGGCGTCAGGGAGAAAGCGGGTGTGAGGTTGGCGTTCACCCTGCTAACCGATGATGATCCCCTGCATGTAGAGCTAGCCGAGGAGATCGCCCGCCAGTGGGAGGCGCTTGGGGTGAAAGCCATGCTTCGGACGATAAGCTCAGGACTGGTGCGCGAGTTTCTCTATCCTCGGAAGTTCGAAGCTGTTCTGATTGACCTGGAGCTGCACGGCGATCCTGACCCTTATCCCCTTTGGCACTCGACCCAGACGAACGGTGAGGGGCAAAACTATGCCGGTTTCGTCAGCTATGAGGTTGATAAGCTTATTGAGGAGGCGCGATGTACAACTGACTCAGAGAAGCGTGCCGAGTTGTATCATCGCTTCCAGGAGATCTTTGCGGATGAAGTGCCGTCGTTGCTTCTTTATTATCCAATCTACACCTATGCCGTGGACGAGAAAGTCAAAGGCGTCCAATTGGGGCCAATGGGTGATCCCAGCGATCGTTTTCGCAACATCACTGAATGGTACATTGTGACCAAACGGGTCATCGTCAGCCAGGCCGAGCGCGAGCTTGACAAATAGGGCAAATCATGGTAAATTATATCTGGCTCTAAGGGAGAATGCCGAAGTGGCGGAACAGGCAGACGCGCTGCGTTCAGGGCGCAGTGGGCATTAGGCCCATGTGGGTTCAAATCCCACCTTCGGCACTACCGGATTGACCGAAGAGGCAACGATGGCTACAAGGAAGCGCTCTGGCGTATCGGTAACCCAATTTGTGGCTCTCATAGTGGCTACCATTGCACTCTCTTTGATTGTGGACTTTGGACACAAAGTGGCACTCTACCGCGGCCTGCAACGCGAAGAGGGCCGACTGGAGCAAGAAATAGAGTTTGAGAAGGCCAGACGGGATTATCTCGAGTCGCTCGAGGAGCAAGTCCAAACCGAACAGTTTGTGGAGGCTTGGGCTCGGAGGGAGTGGAAGATGGTGAAGCCCGGAGAGACCCGCGTTGTGCCCAGGTTTCATGAGGCTCCTCTCACTTCTCAAATTCATCCGCAGGAGGAGAGCCACCCTGGTGAGGGATCCCATTGGCAGGAGTGGTGGAAGCTCTTCTTCGATCGCTTGCCGGGGACCTAAGGTATTCTTGGTAAGCTCAAGCTTGCTTTTCTCGCTTGACTAAAGGTTGGTCATGTAGTATAATACTAGTCGCGATGCGGGGTAGAGCAGTGGTAGCTCGTCGGGCTCATAACCCGGAGGTCGTTGGTTCAAATCCAACCCCCGCTACCTATTGGCAAATAGCGAACCGGCGGCGTAGCTCAGATGGCAGAGCAAACGGCTCATAATCGTTGGGTCACTGGTTCAAGTCCAGTCGCCGCCACTTCAAAAGCCCCTCCAATCGAGAGGGGCTTCTGCATTTGGGTGTGCTTGAAATGGGTTGGGGAACCTCCCGCAGGTTGTAAGCAGAATCATCTTGTGTGCCTGCAGTGGAAACCTGCGGGAGGTTTGCCCCGAGGTCGTTTAGTACCAATAGAAACTGCGGGTGGCGCTCATGGGGCTAATAAGAACGCCCTCCGGTGTCCCATCTGGCTTGATGTGTGTCTGGCGCATTATGGTCACGTTCCAGTGGAGGAGGCGAGATTCAACGCCAGGCGGGGGGTATAGGTCGGCCGGCACTCGCCAGCCCGTGGCCTTAGTCCAGACACTGGGCGGCTGGGCGGCTCCTTCGGCCTTGTATTGCAGCCTCAGGACGTACCACTCGTCCTCGGCCAAGATGCCTACCGAGGCCCAATTCAGGACGATGACTTCGTCCACCCCTCGAAAGATATGGCGGTCGGCGGGGGCGAGCAGGGCTGGGGCCGGGTAGGGAGGCGCCAAGGTGGGGGTGGGCGTGGGCTGAGGTGTGGCCGAGGGAGTGAACGCAGGCGTCGTCGTTGGTGTAGATGTCGGCTCTGGCGTGGATGTCGGCTCTGGCGTGGATGTCGTTGTTGGAGTGAGTGTCCCCAAAGATATAATCAGTTCCTGGCCAACCTGGATTAGCTCGAGGTCCGCGAGATCGTTGTCCATCATGAGGGCCTCGACGGAGGTTCCGTACCGAGTGGCAATGGAGTACAAACTATCCCCGACCTGGACCACGTAAGTGATCACTGCGCTCTCGGAGATGGCTGCCATTTCAGGCATTATCCCACCAGTAGGCCCGACAGAGGGGATGACCAGTGTTTGCCCAATGCGCAGGACCACCGATTCAGTTAGGCCGTTGGCCTCCAGGATGGCCTCTACAGTGGTACCATACATGGCCGCTATTGAGAAGAGGTTATCGCCAGGCTTCACGGTGTAGATGATTGGGGTTGGCGTGGGGGTTGCGGTAGGGAGCGAGGTGGGGGTGGATGTAGGGGTGGACGTAGGTGTAGATGTTGATGTTGGTGTGAGCGTAGGAGTGGCTGTAGATGTGGATGTAGCAGTAGGTTTGGCTGTGGCTGTTGACGTCGCTGTTGCTGTCGGCGTCGCGGTCGAGGTTGGAACTACGGTTGTTGGCTCCGGATTCCGCTGAAGCCCAGACACCAACACGGCTGCCAAGGCTGTCAAGATAATGGCGGCCAAAAAGGCCGCTGGAACGAAGACCGGGATCGAGATCCGTCTTCCAGGCTTGAGCCCCTTAAGAGGGGCTCCGCACATCAGGCACACTTTGGCGCTCTGGGCAACCTGAGCGCCGCAGGTCGGACAGAGCCTTA
>JAUWYT010000183.1 GCA_030615705.1 Chloroflexota bacterium | reverse complement strand
GCTCAGGGGCGAGGAAGCCTTTGCTGAAGCCGCTGGGAGTGGACAGGACACGGTTCTTGCTCAGGCGCACCGAGACATTGCCGTCGGTGGCGGCTACATACCCCTTCTCGTGGAGGAGGCGACAGACGCGGACGATCTCCTCTCGCCACACCTGCTCTGTTCGACGATCCCTGTAGCTGCTCAATCGCTCCCCTCTCCTTGCCTTGTACTGAGCCCTCAGTCCTTGGGCCCTGTACTTGTCGCCCTTGGTCCTGTGGCCCAAGGACACAGGGGACAAAGGGTCCAGGACAAGTGCCTGAGGACCAAGGGCCTGTCGAAGTAAAGGTCAGACCGCTATATCTATCTCATCCACGATGCCCACGACGACGGCTCGGATGGGGGCCGGGTCCATGCCCACCACCTGCCTGGCCGAGTTGCCCTCGTCAATGATCATCACTGTATCGCCCAGGCCAGCCTGCACGTCGTCAACGGCGATCCAGTACTTGCCCGTGGGCTCCCCTTCTGGCGTCAGGTGATCCACGATAAGCAGTTTTTTGCCCTCGAAGACTTTGTCTTTAAATGTAGCTACCACCGTACCGCTGACTTTTCCGATGTGCAAGGCACCCTCCTCAAGAGTTCTCAGAAGATGAAGGATCGGGAGAAGGCTCCTTTCTGAAGACGCCCGGCTTCGCTGGAAGCCCCTCTTCGGGGACGTCTATCTCATCCACGATCCCTGTGATAGCGTGATCTACGGGCACGAACTTCTCCGGCAGGGCCTGCGCGGCCTCCCGCACTCCAACGAAGAAGACGATGTCTCCGGGTCCAGCCAGGGCCGTCCCGTCGGCAGCCACCACCGGCTCACCGATGGGATTCTGGAACTTGTCCAGAGGCTGGATGATCAGCAACTTGATCCCCTCCAGCCCTTTGTATTTTCGGGTAGCCACTAGCCTGCCAATCACTTTGGCCAGTTGCATAGAGCCTCCTTTACCTATTGGGGGTTAGAAATTAGAGGTTGGAAGGTCTAACGATCCGACTTCCAATAGATGATCTCACAAGATTTTTGCCTTCATCTCTTCGTGCAACTGCGAGATGATGACCTTGCGCACCAAGAGCCCTTCGTGCTCTGGGAACTTCACGCCCGCCTCCACGGCGGCCTCGACCTCGGAGACCTCTCCTTCGATCAGCACGAACGACTTCCCCCCCAGGCCGTTGGCCAGGCGCAGCTCCAGGAGCGAGACGTCGGCGGCTTTGGCAGCGGCGTCGGCGGCGACGATGCAGGTGGCCACGGTGACGGTCTCAATGATGCCAAGGGCCTCGCCCTTGCCCGGCGGAGTAGCCGTGGCCAGGGCCGGGAATATGGACCGGTGTACGTTGGGCAAGAAAAGCTGATCCACGACGGTGTCGGCCCCGGACTTGATACCTGCCTGCAGGGACTCGTACACGGGGTCGGTAAGCCCGCCTATGAGGACGATGTACTTGCCGGGACACACCGGGCGAGCCTCCAGCAACTCCACAGGGGCCTTCTTCATCATTGCGTCGCCAGCCTCGATGCCAGCCGCGATGCTGTTGGTTTCAACCAGACCGATTGCGGGTTCCATCGCCATTGCAATCCTCCATTACTTCGACAGGCCCCTGGTCCTTTGGCACTGTACCGTACGGTCCAGTACGGTGCCCAGGGACAAAGGGCTCAGTACAGGCTCTTACTCGAACTTAAACCCCTTCTCGGTGAAAAGCTTCAAGCAAGCATCCACCACCTCAGGATCATAAAGGACGCCCCTATTCCCTGACATCTCCTCTAGGGCCTTATCCAGACCGCGAGGCGGTCGGTAAGGTCGGTGAGAGGCCATAGCCTCAATAACATCAGCTACACCTAGGATCCTCGCTTCCAGCATGATCTCCTCACCCGACAGACCTTGAGGATATCCAGAACCATCCATCCTTTCGTGATGTTGAAGCACGATTTGCGCCACCGGCCATGGGAATTCTATCGTCCCATTCAATACATCGTAACCGACTTGGGCGTGAGCTTGAATCAGACCGTATTCGAGTTCGCTTAACCGACCGGGCTTGCTGAGGATCTCAGCAGGGACACTCATCTTGCCGATGTCGTGAATCAGCCCGGCCATACGGAGCCCCTCGATCTGCTCCTCGGGAAGGCCCATCTCCTTGGCCATGGCGCAGGCCAGTTGGGTTACCCGCCGTTGATGGCCAGCCGTGTAGGGATCCTTCATTTCGATTGCTGATATCAGGGTATTGACCGTTCCCTCCAAGGCTTTTTGTAATTTCACGTAACTTTGTCGGAGCTCCTCCTCCGCCCGCTTGCGCGCGGTGATGTCCCTAAATGAAACCAAACCTGCTAATTTCCCCTCATATTCAGTTGCTGTACCAACTGCGCTTATCCATATTTCCTCACCAGCCTTGTTCATCAGCCGAAACTCGTTGACCTGTTGCAGGTTATTTCCAAACATATCCTTTGTAATAATCGTGAGAACTCGCTCTCTCTCTTCTGGGGAGATGAAGTCGAACGGATTCAGATCAAGCATTTCCTCTACAGAATCCAAACCAAACATATCCGCGGCGGCTTGATTAGCCAGCAATAGTTTCATTGTTTCATCAATAACGCACACACCATCAAGCTTGCTCTCGAACAAAGTTCTGTATTTGTCCTCGGACTTCCTCAGCGCCTCCTCCGCTCGCTTGCGCGCGGTGATGTTGCGAACAATGCCCCGAAACCCCATCCGCTCACCTTCTGAATTCCTCATTAGAGAAACGGAGGCTTCAACAAATCTCTTTGTACCGTCCTTTCTGATGATCTCCCAGTCAAATCCTTCGGCAGGCTTCCCCGTGGTGTACACTCCATTGAACGTTTGATACACTTTCTCAGCATTCTCCTTGTCCATGTACTGCCTATTGTTCATACCCATCATTTCATCTCTGGAATACCCTAAGATCTCACATAAAGCATCATTAAAGAAAGTGAAATTCCCAACAATATCAACCTCGTAATACCCTTCTTCAATGCTTTCGAGAATGGTCCTGTATTTCTCCTCGCTCTCCTGCAGCGCCTCCTCCGCCCGCTTGCGCTCGGCTTCTGATGCTTCCAACGCTGCAATCCGTTGGCGCAGTTCTGCCAATTCATCTATGAGTTGCTCTTTGGTCTGATGTTCATCTTTCATCTTGCGCGCCTCCTAACCCGGACAAGCCCAAACCAAACAGGATTTAGAACCACCAAGTCACCAAGACACCAAGTTTTTTGATTTTTTTCTTCGTGTCGTTCGGCTGAGCTCACGACGAAGCCTTTGTGGTTAATTTCTTTGCCGGAGCGTAGCGTTGCTATGTGTACCGAGCATTGGCCGGCACAGCGGCTCTAGGCCCCTTGAGCTAAGACTTCTGCTCGCCCTGTTTCTGCTCGTACATCGCTCTATCCGCCTCAGCCACCAGTGCATCAATGGAACAGGGGGATTCGGGGTCGTAGCGCGCTATGCCCACACTTAGCGACAGCTTGTAGCGGCGGCCTCCTTCTGCGCTGCGGGCCCCCAGGTTCTCTTGCAAACGAGTAGTAAGGATCTCGGCGCTGGCACTATCGGTTTCTATCAGCAGAACCACAAACTCATCCCCGCCAATGCGAGCAATGATGTCCGACTCACGAAAAGTCTCTTTGAGGACATTGGCGACCTCGATCAATGCCAGGTCTCCTTCACGGTGGTCCAGGGCATCATTAATCCGCTTCAGGTGGTCAAAGTCGGCAAAAACCACAGACATTCCCCTCTTCGTCCGGTCGGCCATCTTCAACTGCTGTTCGGCCAGGTTGAAGAATCCTCGCCGGTTGTACAGGCCTGTGAGTTCGTCAATCAGTGACAGGTCGCGCAGCGTCTCCTCCATCCGCTTGCGCGCGGTGATGTCGGTGAAGACGGTCAGGGTGCCAGCGAAGCGACCTTCCTCAAACCAAGGGCTGCCGCTGATCAGAACGGGGACCCGCGTGCCGTCCTTGCGGATGAGTTGGATCTCGTAGCGGTCGGCTTCACCACGCTTGCGCCGTTCGTCGGCTGCCTGGAGGATGGCCTCCTGATCGGGCGGGACGATGATCGTCCAGTGTTGGCCCACAAGTTCCTTGCGCGAGTAGCCCAACATAGCCGTCGTGGACGGGTTGACGTAGGTGAGGGATCCCTCAACGTCTTCCACGACGATGCCCTCACTCATGCCCTGCACGATGCTCTCATTGAAAGCCTTCAAGCGTTCCGTCTCTTCGAAGAGGCGGGCATTCTCGATGGCGATGGCACTCTCATTGGCCAGGGTTTGCAAGACGAAGAGATCATCCTCGTCGAAGGCATCGAGCTGATCACTGTCTACATCCAACACTCCCACCACCCGCTCTTCCACCTTCAGTGGCACAACCAACTCCGATTTCGTCTCCGGAAGCAACTCATCTGGAAGGTAATGCGGCTCCTGGCTGACGTCGTTGGCCAAGAGGGGCTCGCCGGTATGGGCCACCAAACCGATCATCCCCTCCTTGCCGGTCTTGAAACGAAGACCTTGCTCCCTCCATGCCTTTTCCAATGCAGGGTCGCTGCTGGCCTTGAAGACGGCATAGCCGGTGGCCG
>JAUWYT010000283.1 GCA_030615705.1 Chloroflexota bacterium | reverse complement strand
CAGTTGGGAGTTCATCAGCGGCTTCCCCCGCAGCGGGATGCGCGAGGGCGGGATACTACCCGCGGTCATAGGCACGCTCGTGTTGACCTTTGGCACCGCCATCGCCGCCATCCCCCTGGGCGTGGGAGCGGCCACCTACCTGGCCGAATATGCCCGCGATAACTGGCTGACTCGTGCCATCCGCCTTGCCATCATCAACCTGGCCGGCATCCCCTCGGTGGTCTACGGCCTCTTCGGGCTGGCGATGTTCGTGCTCTTCCTGGAGTTCGGCACTTCCATAATAGCCGGCTCTCTCACCCTGGGGCTGATGACCTTGCCGGTGGTGATCAGCACCGCCGAGGAGGCCATCCTGGCCGTGCCCCAGTCGTTCCGAGTGGTCAGCATCTCGCTGGGCGGCACCAAGTGGCAGACCATTCGGGAGGTGGTACTGCCTCAGGCGCTACCGGGAATCATCACCGGCATCATCCTGGGCCTGGAGCGGGCGGCGGGCGAGACAGCGCCCATCCTGTTCACTGTAGCCGCTTTCTACCTGCCCCGCCTGCCCCGTTCCATGTTTGACCAGACCATGGCCCTTCCCTACCACCTTTATGTCATCTCCACCCAGGTGCCGGGGATGCCCGCGAGGATTCAGTACGGCACGGCTTTAGTGTTGCTGGTACTGGTGCTTTCCATGAACGTGGTGGCAACCATCATCCGCAGCTACTTCCGGCGGAAGAGGCAATGGTGAGTTTCTGATGATGAAACCCGTCAAGATCCAGATCAACGATCTCAGCGTTTACTACGACGGCCACCGCGCCTTGAACGATGTCACCCTGCCCATCTACGCCAACGAGATTCTGGCCATCTTCGGCCCAGCCCACAGCGGGCGCTCCACCTTCCTGCGAACCCTCAATCGCCTCAATGACCTCATCGAGAGCGTTCTGATTGACGGACAGGTGCTGCTGGATGGAGAGGACATCTATGCCCCTGGAGTGGACGTAGTCGCCCTGCGGCGTCGGGTGGGGATGGTCTTCGCCCTGCCCATCCCCCTGCCCGGCACTATCCGCAGCAACATCACCTACGGCCCGCGGCTCAGCGGCCTGCACGACAAAGGCCACCTGGACGCAATCGTGGAACGAACTCTGCGTCAGGCGGCCCTCTGGGACGAAGTTAGAGATCGCCTCGATCAGCCAGCCGCGGCCCTCTCCGGCGGTCAGCAGCAGCGGCTGTGCATCGCCCGTGTTCTTGCTTTGGAGCCGGAAGTCATCCTCCTGGACGCTCCTACCTCTGGGCTAGATCCCATCTCCACAGCCAAAGTCGAAGGGTCGTTGCAACAACTTAAGAAGAATTACACCACCGTCATCGTGCCCCATTCCATTCAGCAAGCTGCCCGTGTGGCGGACCACGCCGCTTTCTTCCTCATGGGAGAACTGATCGAACACGGGACGGGCCACCAGGTCTTTACCAACCCCCGAGACAAGCGTACCGAGGACTACATAACCGGCCGTTTCGGATAGCTAGGGCTTTCGTCATTGCGAGGAGCGTTAGCGACGAAGCAATCTCCAACTCGCGACGGAGGGGATTGCTTCGCTTCGCTCGCAATGACACGATCGGGTAGCTCTACTCCTGAGCTGGCTCTTCGCTCAGCCAGTTACGCAAAGCGGCCTTGATCTTGGACTGCATTTTCCGGCCGATGGTGTCCCAGTCGTCATCGGGCTCAGCGCCAGCCCACTTGCCAAGCCCGACCTTCACCTTGGCCTCAACGTGCTCGCCGATCTGGTCCCAGTCTGCTTCTGGTCCACCCTCGACACCTGCCGACTTTGCGACCTCGGCTCTGATTCTGGCCTCCATTTTCTGGCCGACGGTGTCCCAGCCGTCTTCGGGCTCAGCGCCAGCCCATCTGCCGATGGCGCTTTTGGCGCGGCCTTCCAGGCGTTCCCCGATCTCGTCCCAATCAGCGTCGGGCCCAGCCACCGTCCAAGCGGCGAACTCGGCCCTGATCTTGGCCTCAACTTTCTCGCCGATGGTATCCCAATCGTCGGTTGGATCGGCCCCCACGCACTTGCCGACTTCCCCCCTGATCTTGGCTTCGATCCGATGGCCAACGTCCTCCCACGGCTCGACTGAGCCTTCGGGCCGAGCCTCAGGCCGAGGGCTCGCTGAAGTCTCATCAGTTGTTTGTCTCTGCGCACCTTGGCTGGTCATGATTCCTCCTTCTCGATTTCGTAGATATTCGCTCGTCACTTGTTACCACTCTTCCGAGTAGCTTTGACGACGTCCCACCGCAAATAAGCGCACCAGCAACAATCCCGCCACGAAGCCGCCGACATGGGCAAACCAGGCCACGCCGCCCATCTGCATCATGCCGAAGGCCAACAGACCGTTGAAAAGCTGTAGCACGAACCAGAACCCCAGCACCGACAGCGCCGGTAGCTGGGCCATACGCGCAAAGTAACCCAGGAAGATCAGCGTCTGGACTCGAGCATTGGGGAAGAGGACAATGTAGGCTCCCAAGACGCCAGCTATAGCCCCACTGGCACCGATGGTAGGTAAAGGAGAGTCGGGCCTGGCTAACACCTGGGCGATACTCGCTACTGACCCGGTCATCAAATAGAAAACCAGGAAACGCCCCCGCCCCATGCTGTCCTCAACGTTGTTACCGAAGATCCACAGGTAGAGCATATTGCCAGCGATGTGCATGAATCCCCCATGGAGAAACATGGAGGTTATGAAGCTGAGAGCAACTGCCGGGCCGAAATTGTTAGTCACCTCGAAAGGCACCACGCCCATAGTGTAGAAGGTCTGATCCAGCGTCCCACTTGCCTCAGCCAGCAACTCGTAGGCGAAGGCTATTATGTTAACGACGATGATGCCGACCGTAAGAACGGGGAAGCGGCGGGTAGGTATAAAATCACGCAGCGGTAGCACATCACCCTCCTTTGTTGCAGTCAAAGCGTTCAAAACCATCGGGCATGGCGGCTCCCCTCAGGTTAGCCCCTTCCAGGTTGACCTCCTCCAAATTGGCCCCCTTCAAGTCACCCCCTTCCAAATCAGCATCTTTCATATTTGCCCCCAACAAATCGGCTCCCGATAGATCCGCACCAGCCAGGTTAGCTCTTATCAAGTCAGCGCACACCA
>JAUWYT010000129.1 GCA_030615705.1 Chloroflexota bacterium | reverse complement strand
CACTTGTATGTCTTCTCCAAATTCCATCAGCACCTGGCGGCAGGCACCACAGGGGGTGACGCCTTTCTCGGTGACGACGGCAAGGGCCTCGAAATCCCGCTCGCCCTCGGAGATGGCTTTGAAGACGGCCACACGCTCAGCGCAGATCGAGAGCCCATAGGAAGCATTCTCCACGTTGCAGCCCGTGTAGATGCGGCCCGACTTGGCCAGCAGCGCCGCTCCCACAACGAAATGCGAATAGGGGGCATGAGCCTTCTCCCGCGCCTCCATCGCTTCGGCGATCAGATCCTCAAAGCCCATCTATTCCTCCCTCACTTTGCCCCTCACCCGCGCCGGGACGCCGTAGGCTATGCTGCCTGGAGGGATGTCGTGAGTCACCACCGAACCGGCCCCGATCTTCGCCCCAGCTCCTACGCGCACGGGGGCCACCAGCATGGTATCGCTGCCAATGAAAGCGCCATCCTCAATGACGGTAGGGTGTTTACGCTCACCATCGTAGTTGCAGGTGATGGTCCCCGCCCCGATGTTAACCTCCTGGCCCACTGTGGCATCGCCCAGATAGCTGAAATGCCCCATCCTGGTGCCCGGGCCCAGGTACGAATTCTTGACCTCACCGAAGTTGCCTACGTGTACCCCCTTGGCCAGGTGCGCACCCTGGCGCAGGTGGGAAAAGGGGCCGACGTCCACGCTATCCTCCAGAACAGCTCCTTCGACTACCGAAGCCTCGACGGTGCATCTGTCGCCGATGGTCGAGTCGCGAACGATGGTGTTGGGGCCCAAACGGCACTGGCAGCCAATGGCCGTCGCGCCCTCAAGGTAGGTGTTGGGGTAGATGATCGTATCTTGACCGATCTTGACGGTGGCATCTATGAAAGTCAGGGCAGGGGCAAGCAAGGTAACACCTTCCAGCAGCCACTTCTGGTTTATGTGCTGCCGCATGAGCGCTTCCGCCTGGGCCAGATGCGAACGATCATTGATCCCCAATACCTCAGTGACATCGCTGATCTTCAGTGCTTCCACCACCTGTCCCTCGGCCACGGCCATAGCTACAAGATCGGTCAGGTAATACTCGCCTTTAGGGCTGAGGGGAAGCTGGGCCAGGTGAGGCCAGAGCCAATCGCCGTCGAAGCAATAGACACCACAATTGAGCTCTCTGATGGCCTTCTGAGCGTCGGTGGCTACCGCCTCCTCCACGATGCCAACCACCTGACCGGCTTCGTCGCGCAGGATACGCCCAAAGCCCTTAGGATCGTCGGCCTCGACAGTGAGCATGGCGATAGGGTCCTTCCTCTCCTCATGAAGTTCCAACAATCGCCTCAAGGTGTCGGGAGATAGGAAGGGCATATCGGCGCAACAGACCAAAACCGTCTCGCTTCGGCCTTCTAGCAGTGGCCGAGCTTGGAGGAGAGCATGCCCTGTGCCCAACTGTTCCCTCTGCTCCACATAGATGACTTGATCGCCTATAGCCCGACGCACTTGATCCGCGCCGTGGCCCACCACCAGCAGCGGCTTCTCCGAGATGAGCTGAGCAGCCATCTCTACGGCGTATTGGACCAGCGGTTTGCCGGCCAGAGAGTGCAGGGCCTTTGGCACCTCTGATTTCATGCGTGTGCCCTGGCCGGCAGCCAGGATGACGATTGATAATTTGCTCATATGCTTACCCGCGAATATTCTATCACACTCCCAACTTGCAGACAAATTCAGGAACAGGCAAACGTTTTGAAAGCCTCCGTCCGTTTTGTTGTCACAACAAACGGTTTCCCAAATACCCCACCGATAGGGGCAACCGCGAAGATTGCCCCTATAGTTCAAAATGTCTGAGGAATAGATCGGATCTATGCCTCGTTGATTTTACCTCAACCTTTGCGTGCGATCTACGCCCCCCAGCCAGCAACGATTTGACGAGCCATCTCCCTCGCACGGGCGAAAATCTCACCCTCATCCAGGGTCAGAAGCACTCGGTCCCGCATCACGACCCGGCCGTCAATAATGACAGTGCACACATCGCTGCAATGGGCGGCATAAACCAGGTGCGAGGTGATGTTGTATACTGGCACCATGTGCGGCACGTCCAAGTCCAGAACGATCATGTCCCCCCGCTTCCCAACTTCCAGCGAGCCCAACCGGTCCTCCAACCCCAGCACGCGGGCCGCTTGCAGGGTGGCCATGCTCAGCGCCTGGCGGGCAGGAATCACTGTGGGATCGTGGGCCATCACCTTGTGAAGCCTGGCAGCCGTCCCCATCTCGCCAAACATGTTCAGGTCGTTGTTGCTGGCCGCGCCATCGGTTCCCAGCCCAACCTCGACACCTGCCTCGAGCAGCTTTGGCACCGGAGTGAAGCCAGAGGCGAGCTTCAACTGGCTCTCCGGACAGTGAACCACGCCAACCTCGTATTGAGCCAGCAGCTCGACATCTTCGTCTGTTAAATGCGCGGCGTGAATTGCTACGGTAGTGGGTCCCAGGACACCCAGGTCGGCCAGGCGACCAACGGGTGTACGCCCGTGTTTTTCAATGCTTTCTTGCACCTCGCTCTGTGTCTCCGACACATGGAGCAAATAGGGCGCACCGTACTGATCGGCTAGCTCCTTGCCCTGCTGCATCAGATTCGATGAGGTGGCGTACGGGCTGTGCGGCTGGATCGAAGGAACCACCAGGAAATCATCGCCCCATTTGCGCAGCAGGTACTCGCTGTATTTGAGTCCCTCCTCGGGGGTCTTATAATTGGCATTTGGAAAGTCCACCAGTGCCCCTCCGATAACCACGCGAATGCCGACCTCCTTGCACACTTCGGCGATGTCATCTTCGAAGAAATACATATCACAAAACAAGATGGTGCCCGAGCGGATCATCTCCGCCGCTGCGAGCTGAGTGCCCAGGCGGACGAAGTCCGGGCCGAGCCATTTGGCCTCCGCCGGCCAGATGTACTCATGCAGCCAGGTCTCCAACGGAAGATCGTCGGCGAGCCCGCGAAAAAGGGTCATCGGAGCATGGGTGTGGGCGTTTATCAGGCCGGGCATGACCAGCTTGCCACTGGCATCAATCCGCTCCCGCCCGCGATACTCCTGCTCTACCTCCTCGCGTGGCCCCAGGCCAACGATGGCTCCCCTGTCCACAGCCACCGCTCCTGGGTCATAAATATTCCAATCCTGATCAGCGGTCAACACGACACCGCCGACCACTACCAGATCAACCTCGTGCCAGACCATTCATAAACCTCCGTATCGCTTGGAGTTCTCTCGGAAAGGGTAGCAGCCCAACCAAGTTGGGCGTCATTCGGCCCAAGACCGCCAATGCGATTGGCCTGCTACCCGTTGGATAAGGCCGACGTTCGGCTTTCCGAGAGATCCCTCTGGTAAAGACGGATGCCAGCTTGTTTCAGACAAGCACTCGCAGGGCCTGAGGGATTATTTGGAAAGTCGCTGGTGCCTCGCCGATCAGCTCCCCCTCAGCTTGGATGAACATGCGCTCTCGGGCTTCGACATGAACCTCCTTGGCGTGGCAGAGGCTCACCTTGGGATGAGCCAAGTGAGTGCCCCTGTAGACCCGAGGTACGTTCATAACGACCTCTAACTTGTTCAGGTTGCCCAGGATGATCACGTCGAAGATGCCATCGTCGAGCGAGGCCCCGGGTGCAATGAACATGCCCCCGCCGAAGTAGCGCCCGTTACAAAGGATGACCGAATTGAGCCGCCCCTTCAAGTGCTGGCCGTCGAAGGAAAGCTCTACGTTCTTGTTCCGATAGGTCACCAAGCTAATGAAGAGACACGCCAGGTAAGTGATAGTGCCCCCCAGAACCTTGGGGAAACGGTTCGCCACTTCGGCCACCTCACCGTCAAAGCCTAGGCCAGCCGCATTGATGAAATAACGCTCCACTTCTCGCCCCTCGCGGAGGCAGGTTATTCGCCCCAAATCTACGAGCCGGGTCTCGAGGCGCAGGAGGTGGCGGCAAGCCCCCACGTTATCGCGCGGAATGCCCAGCGTGCGCGAGAAGTCGGCTCCGGTGCCGCAGGGGATAATGCCCAGGGTAACCTCTGGGTCAACAGACCCCTCCTCTACCAGGCCGTTGAGCACCTCATTGACAGTGCCGTCCCCGCCCACGGCCACGATGGTTCGATAGCCATCGTCGAGGGCCTGCCGAGCCAATCGTGTAGCATGTCCGGGCTCCTCGGTGAGAACGGCGTCGAACTTAGCTCCCTCAGCCTGTAGGAAGTCGCGAACGCGCGGCCAGTTCCTGCCTACAGCACCATTGGCCGCTGCCGGGTTTACGATCAGCTTCATTTCCCCACTCATCATCGTTCCACCTCCTAAACTACCAGACGCTCGACAGCTTGCCAAGTACTCGGACAGGTTAATAAGGCCGATCCCTGCCGCATTTGGCGTTTCTATGGTTCCACCCAATCTTGGGCCTGGACTTCTCACCCTTCCTCCGGCCGTTGGAAGAGGTCGAGGACTTTCATGACCAAGCCCATGTTGCCTTTGACTTTGAGCCTGCCCTTCATGAAGGACCTCATGACGTCGAGCTCCCCCTTGACCATGGCCACATAATCAGCGGCAGCGAGGCTTATAGTCGCATCGGGGGCAGCGACAACCCCTTCTTTGACCTGGCACTGCTGATTGGCGATCTCCAACACCCAATTGCCGCCCTCTTCACCAGTTAGCTCGAACTGACAAGTGGCCTTGAGGCCCTCGGCCCTCTCAGGCACAAAGGCGCTGGGCATAGCCTCGATGATCTCCTTGGCTGTATCAGGTACCGGCACTCTTCACCTCCCCAGATTTTGTGGTTTTCAGGAAGACCCAGTACATCACAACTCGTAGCCACGGACGGCTCTGTCCGCCCACAAAAGCGGCCACAGCGGGCCGCCGCTACGGTTCATGGTGATCTACTGGGGCTATTTATGGCGAAGTATATCACGTATACACCTTAGTTGTCAACCTCAATTGACATCTGCTTAGGAGGATGATAAAATAAGGCTGGCCTGAGCCGTCTGATGCGTAGTGGGGCTGGCCAGACTAAAATCCAAGCAAGAAGGAGGTAGAGGTACGATGGAAGCAAAGGGAACCAGCGAAGAGGTCAAGGCACCCTCACAGGAAGTTCCTGAAAAGATCGAGATCACTAGTGATGAAAGGACGTGGGCTATATTGGCGCACGTGAGCATTCTGCTGGGAGCGATCACGGCCGGCCTTCTGGGGCCTGTGGGCGCTTTCGTCATCTGGTTGGTCAAGAAAGAGGAGTCGAAC
Organism: Chloroflexota bacterium; assembly: GCA_030615705.1. Lineage (GTDB taxonomy): Bacteria > Chloroflexota > Anaerolineae > VGOG01 > VGOG01 > JAUWYT01. The sequence goes on along the minus strand of JAUWYT010000129.1, from coordinate 419 downwards.
TACGTGGCAAAACAAGCCCTGCAATCCTTGATCTACCAGATCGTGGTGGTGATGCTGTCGTGGATCATGTGGGTCGCCATAGGGGTGCTGTCCGCAGTTGTGATCGGCATCTGTTTAATACCCCTAGGCATCGTGCTCAACCTGGCAGCCATTGGATACAGTTGTTACGCGGCCTACGTTTGCTCCCTTGGCCAAGAGTTCAGGTATCCCATAATCTGGGACATGGTTGCAACCAAGTAGCAGCGCTGCCCGAATCTTAAAGCGCTCAACCATCGGCATCTGAAAGGGAATCGCCGATGAAACCCAAATGGCAGATAGCGCTGTCAGCGCCTGAAGATCACCGGGCCCGCTTTCCGCAACTCTCGCCCCTCATCGTCCAGTTGCTCTATAACCGCGGCATCACCGCTCCTCAGGATGTA
>JAUWYT010000042.1 GCA_030615705.1 Chloroflexota bacterium | reverse complement strand
CGGTGTTGGTGGAAGTGGTGTCGGTGTGGCAGTGGGCACAGGAGTAGGAGTGGGGACCGGGGTATAGGTTGGCGTTGGTGTAGGCGGTTTCGGTGTAGCAGTGGGTACAGGAGTGGGGCTCGGGGTATGGGTCGGCGTTGGTGTAGGCGGTTTCGGTGTGCGAGTGGGCAGTATCTCGGTTGGGGTCGGAGTTGAGGTGGGCAGCCCAGGTGTAGCGGTCGGTGTCGGGGGAATCTCGGCAGCAGGTCTGCAGCCAACGCCCAAAATCAGAAGTACCGAGAAACAAGCCAATAATGGTTTCCTCATTTAGATGTCTCCTCGATGCTCTCCAAAATAGTTGGCTAGCGCTCAGGGAACCTCTCTCTGATGGCTTCCTGGAGATGGGGCGCTTACCCTATCGCCTACCTTACCGGCCGAAGCAAAGGCTATAAAATTCTCGTTGTCCACAACCAGGCGGGCCATCTCTTTTTGGTTTTGCTCAGTTGGGGTAAGCTAGCAGTGATCCTTTTCTGTACAGCGGGCTCTTCAGCTATTTGAACCTTGTGGTCTGGAGATGGAGACTGCCGGCAATGCTTACTGATGTCGTTTCCAGAATCACAGTCCTTGCCGACAGCCAAGGTATCAACGTGGCTTCCAGCAAAGTTGGAAACTGCTATTCATAATTATACTATAAAATCCCACAAACCACAATAGCCTATTATTTCTGGGCCAGGAACATCGTCACCACGTGATGGGACAGATTCTGGACAAAGCTGGCCGCCTGACCTGGGTAGTGGACTGAAATCTGCTATACTGAGCGCAACGAAAGAGAAAGGAGATATTCCAATACTGTTTGGCTATCGCCATGTGCGAAGCCGGTTGGTTTCAGCCATCAGTTATCACATAGCCGCACTTATCCCTTGCCGATTAAGCTCGAGCCTGTGCCAGCTATCCCTCCACCTTCGGTTTGAATGGATAACATTCCCTCTATTGATGAAGAGCGGACTCTAGGCGCTTTGAGCTTCAAAATATACCGAACACTGCTATTTTGCTGGCAGTGTTTTGTGGTTTGTCCCCTCGATCCGTTCCTTCAAACCTTAAAATTTTCGTTTCGCCTCTGTACCCCCTTGACACAGAACAGATTTTCGGCTATAATATAATAGAACGTTTGTTCTACTTTTTGAGAGAAGGTGGCAATCTTGGGGTCGAAAAAGAACAAGGCGGAGCTGAGAGAGCTGGAGATGACGGTCCTCCAGATCCAGAGGCGTTGGGGGCCGAAAGCACTACGCAGGTTAGAGGCTTCCACGGCTGGAATTGAAATCCCCCATATCCCAACCGGATTTGACAAGCTGGATAAAGCCTTAGGAATAGGAGGCATCCCCCGCAGTCGCATCACCGAGATACTCGGACCTATCACCTCTGGCAAGACTACCATAGCGTTGAAGATCATCGCCTATGCCCAGGACCGAAAGGACATAGCTGCCTACATAGATCTTTCCCGAACGCTTGACCCTGATTATGCCTTCAGGTGCGGTGTGGATCTAAGAAAGCTCCTGATCGTCCAGCCCGATAGCGGCCGAGAAGCCTTGGCAATCGCTAATTCATTGGTCTCAAGCAGGGGCTTAGCGGCCATAGTTTTTGATTCTGTTTCAAGCCTGTTGGGGGAGACCTCCTCTCCGCAGCTTATGTCTGAGGCATTGAGGCAGCTCACAGGCCCCCTCGCTGATTCAGCTTGTGCTTTGATCTTCCTTACCTCCCTTTGCTTCGGCGGGCCCTGTGGAATAAGTATTCCACGTGGCGGGCCCTGTGTCACAGATATTACACAGGGCGGGCCATCGTCAAAGGATAATTACCTCAGCGGGTTCGCTCTGAGCCACTATGCCTCGGTCCGATTGCTGGTTGGGAGGGAGAAGTGGATCAAAAGGTATGGCGATATTACGGGATATAGGGCTGAGGTAACGGTAGTAAAGAACAAGCTGGCCCCGGCCGGTAAGAGGGTCAGCGTATCCATCACCTTCAATGGAACCGTCAAGGGAAATGGCACTTAAGAACACTTCTCCAAAGATCGCCTGTATCATAGTCCCTCATTTCGCAGTAGCCGTCGAGAGAAGGGAGAATGATTCCCTGGTAGGGAAACCAGTAGTGGTTGGTGGGATGCCCTACGAAGAGGGAAGGGTCTACGACATTTCTGAGGAAGCAGCGATGAGCGGTGTAAAGAAGGAGATTCCCCTGAGACAGGCTGAGGAGCTTTGTCCAGAAGCCATCTTTCTACGCCTTGCCGAGGATAAATACCTGCGAGCTTTTGAGGAGCTTCTGGGGGTCTTGCAATCCTTCAGTCCCGAGGTCGAGACAGGCGGCCTGGGAAAGGCCTACCTGGAGGTCAACGGCTTGAAAGCCCTGTATGGTAATGATATCCGATTGTGCCGGAGCATCGGCCTTACGGTTCAGGAGAGGACTCAACTGGAAGCGATGTTAGGGTTGGCAAGCAATAAGTTTGTTGCCTGTGTAGCCGCCTGCTCTGCTGGCCTGAACAAAGCCCTGATAGTGAAACCGGGCAGGGAGACGAGGTTTCTGGAGCATCTCCCCATAAGCGTACTGCCGATGAGTGAGGAGATGAGGAGGCGCCTTTTGCTCCTGGGGATCAAGACCATGGGAGAGTTTGCCTCCCTGCCAACTCAAGCAGTGGTCGCTCAATTCGGCAGAGAGGGAGGGCTGGCTTACCGCCTGGCCTGTGGCCAAGACGAGAGGAAGGTAATACCGTGGCACAAAGAGCTTTCACTTGAGGCCAGTAAGGAGTTTGATAGCCCCATAGAAAACATGGACATACTCCTGGAAACAGCTAAAGAGCTTGCGGGGAGCCTCATTGGACAACTCCATGCCTCCTTTAGAATGTGCCAGAAGCTCATGCTAAGCCTTCACTTCGACAACGGTAAATCCAAAGAGTTAAGCATTGCTTTCCATGAGCCCACATCCAATCAGGAAAAGATCGAGCTCAATATCGTTCAGCTTCTAGGAAGCTTCGAGTACCCATGCGGTGTAGGCGGTGTGAGCATCTCTTTCAGGGGAATCTGCTCTGAGAATGGGAGACAGCTCGATCTCTTTTTGGGGCAAGGCGGAATAAACGGGAACCTGGATCAAGCTCTCAACCATCTCGTTTTCAAGTATGGCTCGGATCGCTTATATCAGGCGTTGCTCGTGGACAGGCAAGCCCTTTTGCCAGAGAAAAGGTTCGTTCTAGCGGAATACGAGGCCAAGGGATGACCAGGCTTTGGCGTAAAGGTCAGGAAGTCGAGGTTATGGTTGACGGTAGTGGCACTCCCCTTGCCTTTGAGTGGAACGGGAGGGTTCATCATATCGTTTCGATCTCCAAGCATTGGCGAGTTCACGATGGTTGGTGGCGCAGGGAGGTCTGGCGAGACTACTTCAAGCTAGAAGCAGACAGCGGGCTTCTCTGCATCATCTACCAGGGCCTCAAAGGCAACTGGTATCTTCAGCGCATCTACGATTAGGTCGTCTATGTATGACTACGTTGAACTCCACTGTCACACAAACTACTCTCTATTGGACGGGGCCTCGCACCCTGAAAATCTCCTCGATCAAGCTAAAGCATTGGGCATGGACAGCTTGGCCATCACCGATCACGATGGGCTCTATGGAGTAGTTCGTTTCTATCGGGCTGCCAGGGAGAGGGGGATAAAGCCTATCATCGGGGCCGAGCTTACCCTGCATCGCCCTGGGCCCGTCGAAGGGCTTGCCGAAGGAGAGGGAGGTTATCATCTTGTACTCCTGGCAAAGGATCAGACTGGATACTCCAACCTGTGCCGCCTCATAAGCCATGCCCAGCTCTCCCATAGCAAAGGCAATGCTTCTCTACAGTTCGAGGCCCTCAAGAAACATACAGAGGGGCTCTTCTGTTTGTCGGGTTGTCGAAAAGGCGAGATTGCCAGCCACCTTCTGGCTGAGCGCGGGAAAGAAGCTCTCGAAGCTGGAGAGAGATATGCGCGTGTGTTTGGAAAGGAGAACTTCTGGATCGAACTACAGAATCATTTGTTGCCTGAAGATCAACGTCTAATAGCAGAGCTGGTTGATCTGGCACAGCATCTGGGCGTGGGGTACGTGGCCACAAATAACGCGCACTATGCCGAAAGGTCAGGCCATCGCCTGCAGGATGTATTGGTCTGCATCAAGAACCGTACCACCCTGGACGACTCTGCCGGGTTGCGATACGCCAATTCCGAGTACTACCTCAAGTCGGCCGAGGAGATGGCAGAACTATTCGCTGACTACCCTGAAGCCATCGCCAATACCAGAGCTATTGCTGAGCAATGCAGCGTTGATCTGGACCTGACCGCCTGTCGCCTGCCCCGTGTAATAGATATTACACGGAACCTGCCAGATTTTCCCGTGCCCGAAGGGGAGACACCTTTCCGTTACCTCTGCAAGCTCTGCTGGGAAGGAGCCCGGAGTAAGTATGGTACCATCACGGACGCGGTGAGGAGGCAATTGGATCACGAACTGAGAATGATCGATAAGGTCGGTCTAGCCGGATATTTCCTCATCGTCTGGGACATTGTGCGCTTTGCCAGAGAGCACGGGATCCTGGCCCAGGGGAGGGGATCGGCCGCCAACTCCATCGTGGCCTACGTCCTGGATATCACTAAGGTTGATCCGCTGCGCCATAACCTCCTCTTCGAGCGGTTCCTCAGCGAGGATGCCCATACCATGCCTGACATCGACGTCGATTTTTCTGCCAGCCGCAGGGACGAGGTCATCCGCTATGTCTACGAAAAGTATGGCGAACAATATACCGGTATGGTCGCCAATGTGGTCACCTTTCGAGCAAGAAGCGCAGTGCGCGACGTAGGAAAAGCATTGGGCTTCCCACTGCCGCTTTTGGATAAGGTGGCCAAGTCTCTGGATACCTGTCAGGCTGAGAGCCTTAAAGACGAGCTCGCCGGGATAGAAGATTTTGCTGATAAGGCCAAATATCTCCCCTGGCAGCAGTTGATTGAGCTTTGCCGCAAGATCGACGGCTTCCCCCGCCACCTCTCGATCCACGTTGGAGGCATGATCATTACTGGTTCGCCACTCATCGACCTTGTCCCGTTGGAGAGGGCAACCATGCCCGGTAGGGTAGTAACCCAATTCAACAAGGATGACATCGAGGACCTGGGCCTGATCAAGATAGACCTTCTGGGTTTGAGAGCTCTATCCCTTATCCAGGAGGCTCTGGAGCTGATCAAGGAGCATGGGGGTATCGAACCTGATCTTGAAAGCATACCTTTAGATGACCCGGTTGTCTTTGATATGCTCTGTAGAGCGGATACGATCGGTGCCTTCCAGGTCGAGAGCAGAGCGCAGGCGCAGACCCTTCCCAAGATGCGTCCTCGCAGGTTTGAGGATATTGTCGTTGAGATAGCCATCATCCGGCCTGGCCCGATTCAAGGTAACATGGTTCATCCTTATCTTCGTCGTCGGCAAGGCTTAGAAAGGGTCGAGTACCTGCATCCGAAGCTTAAGCCGATCCTCGAGGAGACTCTGGGAGTGGTCGTCTTCCAGGAGCAGGTGATCAGGATTGCCATGGCTATCGCCGGCTTTGCTCCAGGAGAGGCAGACCATCTTCGCCGCGCCATGAGCCGCCATCGTTCTGAATTCGAAATGGAGAAGCTCAGAGAGAGGTTCATCGAGGGGGCCGTTGGAAACGGGGTGGATGAGCAGATAGCAAAGGAGATGTTCAGACAACTGGCGGGTTTTGCTTCCTACGGGTTCTGCAAGAGCCATGCCGCTGCCTTTGCCAAGACAGCCTACGATACGCTTTATCTAAAAGCCCACTTTCCAACCGAGTTTTACTGCGCCCTTCTCAACAACCAGCCGATGGGGTTCTACAGCCCGGAGGTGATCGTAGGCGATGCCAGGAGGCATGGGGTGAGGGTTCTGCCCGTACACGTCAACCGCAGCCACGCCAGGTGCATCCTGGATGATGGGGGGATACGCCTGGGGTTCAGCTACGTGCATGGTCTAGGGAAAGCTGGCATTGCGAGGTTAGAAGAGGCACGGGAGGATGGGCGTTTCAAATGGCTGCGGGATTTTTGCCGCCGCACCCGTTTGAGCCGAAAAGCAGTGGAGAATCTTATCATGGTTGGGGCGATGGACTATTGGCGTAGGCCCAGAAGACAACTGCTTTGGGAACTGGGTAAGCTGAGATATGAGGAAGAGGAGTTAGACCTGGTGTTTCATGACGATGGAGCTAAACTTCCTGGCCTATCCAAAGCAGAGAAGATCGGGATAGAGTACAGCGTACTGGGACTACCTGTAAGCGATCAGGTAATGGCTCTTTATCGCCCCTGGCTGAAGAAGATGGGCATCCTCAGCAGCCTTGATTTGAAGGATCGCAAGGACAAAAAGAAAGTGAAAGTGGCGGGGCTAGTGGTGGTCAGACAGGCGCCGCCAACAGCCAAGGGGCATGTTTTTATTACCCTTGAGGATGAATACGGTCTGGTCAACGTCATAGTGCGCCCAGATGTTTACGAAAGGTTCCGTCATAGCTTGCGCGATGCTCCCCTGATAACAGTAGAGGGGATACTGCAAAAACAGGGTGAGGTTGTTAGCGTGTTGGCCCAACGGGCGGTTGGTCTGACGACACAATGGTGAAATAACCACTACCTTGAGCCTGGTCCATTCGTCGTTAACGCGCCTCCAGGCGGGCGATGGAGGCTATAGTGTCGCCCTTCCTTAGATTCATTACTTTGGAGCCTCGGGTGCTTCGCCCCATCCTGGGGATGCTCTCCACATCTGTCCGCAGAACCATTCCCTGGGCAGAGATGCAAGTCACCTCGTCCCCCTCTGCGACCACCCGTGCTGCGCTGATAGGCCCGGTCTGATCTAGGTAGCGAGAGCTCAGGGTGACGACGCCTCGGCCGTGACGCCCCTGAGCGGGATATTCGCTCAGGGGCGTTCGCTTGCCGTACCCCTTAGTCGTTACTATCAAGAGGTCGGACTGGGGCCTGACTACATCCATGCTGGCTACCCGGTCGCCCCTGGCCAGCTTGATGGCCATCACGCCCCCGGCGGATCGGCCCATGGGGCGGACCTCCTCCTCGTTGAAGCGGATGGCCTGACTTCGTTCGGTGACGATGATGACCTCCTGGTCGCCGCGAGTGAGCTTGACCCAGCCCAATTCATCGCCCTCATCCAGATTGACGGCGATCAACCCGCTGGGGCGGATGGAAGCAAATTCCGCCAGAGCAGTGCGCTTGATCTTGCCCTGCTGGGTGACCATAGTCAGGTACAGCTCAGTTAGGCTGGACGAAGTCTCGGCCTGTTCGAAGTCTGGGACAGCCAGGGTCGCCGTCACCAGCTCGCCCTCCTCCAAAGGCAGGAGGCTAACCAGAGGCATACCCTTGCCCCGCAGGCCAGCGTCGGGTATCTGATAGGCTCTTGCCCGATAGACCCGGCCCTGGCTGGTGAAGAAAAGGATGTTATCCAGGGTATTGGCGGCGAAGAGGTAGAGCACAGCGTCCTCCTCCCGGGTGGTCATGCCTGTGACGCCGCGGCCTCCCCGTTCCTGACGCCGATAAACCCTGGCTGCAGTGCGCTTGACGTAGCTAAGCTGGGTGATGGAGATTAGGACATCCTCATCGAGGATCAAGTCCTCCTCCTCGAATTCCTCAGTCGCTTCGGCTAAGATGCGGGTGCGGCGGATGTCGCCATAGTTCTCCTTTAGCTCCATCAGGTCAGCTTTAACAAGATAGAGGATCTTGCGGGGATTGGCCAGCAGATCCTCCAGATAGGCGATGGTTTTTATGACCTCGACATGTTCATCTTCGATCTTTTGACGCTCCAGCGCTGCCAGGCGACGGAGCTGCATGTCCAATATGGCTCGGGCCTGGATCTCGGTTAACTTGAACTTTCTGATCAAGTTGTTGAGGGCGTTCTCCGCTGTCCTGGACTGGCGGATGGTGGCAATGACTGCATCGAGGTTAGCCAGGGCGATACGCAGTCCCTCGAGTATGTGAGCTCGGTGACTAGCTTTATCCAACTCATAGCGGGTGCGGCGGGCGATGACCTCTCGCCGGTGCTCGACGTAGAGTAACAACGCCCGCTTCAGGGAGAGGAGACGGGGCTCTCCATCCACCAGAGCCAGCAAATTGACGCCAAAAGTGCTCTGCAGCGGCGTATATTTCAGGAGCTGGTTCAGCACCGTGCGAGGTTGAGCGCTGCGCTTCAGCTCAATAACAATGCTCAGGCCCTGACGACCCGACTCGTCCCGCAGGTCTGAAATGCCGACGATGCGACCATGTCGCACCAACTCAGCGATTTTCTCTACAAGACTCGCTTTGTTCACCTGGTAGGGGAGCTCCGTGACCACGATGCGATGGCGGCCCAAACTCATCTCCTCAATGCGGGCCACAGCTCGCATCACTACCCGCCCCTTACCTGTGGCGTAGGCGTTCTTGATGCCATCCTTGCCCAGGATCAACGCCCCTGTGGGGAAGTCGGGGCCCTTGACGTATTCCATCAAGTCCTCGACGGCCACCTCATCCAGGTCGTCATAGTGATCTATGAGGAAACAGATGGCGTCGCAAAGCTCGTCCAGATTGTGGGGGGGGATATTGGTGGCCATCGCCACAGCTATACCCGAGGTGCCATTGAGCAACAAATTAGGCAACTTGGCGGGCAGTGTGGCTGGCTCTTGCAGGGTGCCATCGAAGTTGTCAGTGAAATCGACGGTCCCTTTTGCGATATCCGCGAGCAGCTCCTCGGCGATGGCCGAGAGGCGGGCCTCGGTGTAGCGCATTGCCGCCGGCGGGTCGCCGTCCACGCTGCCGAAGTTGCCCTGGCCATCCACCAGCATGTAGCGCATGGAGAAGTCCTGGGCCATACGGGCCATGGCATCGTAGACAGCCGCGTCCCCGTGAGGGTGGTACTTGCCCAACACCTCGCCCACGATGCGGGCGCTCTTCTTGTGGGGTTTATCGTGGTGGAGGCCCATATCGTGCACAGCGTAGAGGATGCGGCGGTGCACTGGCTTCAGG
>JAUWYT010000104.1 GCA_030615705.1 Chloroflexota bacterium | reverse complement strand
GGGGTCTCCAGCAGAACCTCGACCATCATGGGGATCATCACCCCCTGCCACCCCTCGCGGATGAGCGACACCGTGCCATCAAAGTCGAACAGGGCGTGGCGGATGTGGCCGCGGGGGATGTGGGGATTGATGATTTCGATGTGGGTGTTTTCCAGGAATGTCATGGCGATTAATACTCGTAGCAACTGCCGCCGATGAACTCCCGCAGCAGCGAGTCGGGCGGTATGGCCGAGCCGCTCGTAGGCCGGCCATCGTCCTCGACCGGGGTGACGGATCTCAGGAGGTGATACACACGCTCGGCGCGCATGAAGGCATCCTCGCGCAGCGGATCATCCCTGTACTGCTCCACCCACTTCTCGAAGTGGTCGAACAGCCTGGCCTGCATGACAGGGAGCTCGTACGGCAGACCGCTGTTGACAATGTAGTCGGTCGTGTTGACGTAGGGGATGATGTTGCGCAGCTCACTGCTGCGAACGTAGTGCCAGTGCTCCAGCGTTTGCTGCGGTTTGTAGGCGCGGTGAGTGGCGTCGCGGACCATGCGGCGCATCAACCGCAAGTCTGTCCAGCGAACGAACTTCCCATCAGGGCCCTTCATCTGCAACAACGGTTCGATGTACAGTTTGAACTTCAATTCGTCGTCCACGCTCCGCGTCATGTCGGCGAACAGGCCGTGCAGGCTGTCAATGAGGATGATGTCGTTCGGCCCGACCCGCATCGGAGTCTGAGCGTCGTGCCGCCCACCGGTCTTGAAATCATAGAAGGGAATCCACACCTCCTCCCCGGCGATCAGGCGCACCAGGTGCTCGTTGATGAGTTCCAGGTCGAGGGCCTGGGGCGTCTCAAAGTCGTAATCGCCGTGCTCGTCCCTGGGGTGAAGCTCCAGATTGAAGAAGTAGTTGTCCACCGTGAGCGGGACCAGGCTGAGCCCCATCTTCGTCAGCAGATGGCTGAGCTTGATGGTCGTGGTGGTCTTGCCAGAGGAGGAGGGTCCGGCGATGATGACGATCTTCACGCTGCCCCGACGCTCTCCGATCATCTCCGACGCAGTGGTGATGTCCTCGTTGTAGGCCCGGTCGGTTTCCCGCACGATCTCAGGGAACTCGCCCTGCGTGATGCGCGCGTTTAAGCGTGCGACGGTGTGAAGGTCGTGATCAACGGCCCAGTTCAGCACCTCCCAGAGCTTGTGCCAGGGGATGTTCTCGGAGGGATGGGATGAGCGCTGGGCCCGCTCCTTCCGCTGGCGGGCCCGTTCGTCGCGGTAGAGGATGAAGGCCTTGGCTGTTCTGGCGTGGCCGTTCTCAATCAGCACCTTCTCGGCGATGTCCTGGATCTCCTCGACAGCGGGGATGTGGCCTGGCGGCGTGGTCTCCTCCAGCACAGCCACGACTTGGTCGGCCAGCCTCTCCGCGACGGACCGGTCTCGGCCACCCACGGCCACAGCCGCCCGATAGATGGCGTTGGTGATGCGCTCTTTCCTAAACGGGACCACAGCGCCCGTTCGCTTGATCACTTGCTTAATCTTCGCCATGTCGTACCCTTTCAGGTGCACCCTACCATCGTTCCCAAGCGCTCAGACAAGCTTCCAATTCCTCAGGCAGTTCTCTCCTTACGAGATAGTCCAACACGAATTCTCGATGGCTTTGCGCGGATGCAAAGTGTTCCCGGACAAAATCGCGATCTACGAGTGTACCATCACGTTCACCGATCCATTCCAGGTAGTTGGAATAGGGCCACTCCACCAAGTCTGCTACCAGTCCGTGTTTGACCGGATTGGCGTGGATGTAGCGACACAGATGTAATAGATGGGCTTCGTTTTCCACAAGGATGACCCTGTAGTTCCCCTCAAACAGTGTGCCGCTGTGTCCATAACGCTTGTTGTAGGCCTTGCTGTAGCTGTTGAAAGCCCGCTGCGGCAAAAGTCCGGCACGTTTTTCGCCATCCTGGCGGATCAAGAAGTGATAATGATTGGGCATCAGACAGTAAGCGATAGGTGTCAAGGCCAGTGAGCGGCAATAGGTCTTCATCTTGCGTAGGACGAAGAGGCAGTTGTCGGCCTCACGGAAGATTGAAATTCGGTGCGCGCTGCGATTGTAGAAGTGGTAGTGATGACCGGGGAGATATTCGGGTCTTTTCATTGGCGTAGCATTTTCCTCCTTCTCAGGTGCAACGCACCTGGGCTTCCGCCAGGGCGACCCCACCCCACAGGGGCGCGTCGTCGCCCAGCGCCGCGGGCACCACGTCAAAGTGAACCTCTGGTAGGGCCGTCTCGCGGGCGGTGCGGCCCATTACCTCCCAAAAGCGCTCGCCTGCTTTGGTCACGCCGCCACCCAGCACAAAGCACCTCGGGTTCACCAGATTAGCCGCGTTGCCGATGCCCACCCCCAGCGCCCTGGCCGCGATCTCCAGTGCTTCCCAGGCCAGGTCGTCTCCCTGCGCTGCTGCCTGGGCTACCAGTTTGGCGGTGATCGCCTCCAAAGCCTGCCCTGAGCGAATCAAAGGGTCACCCCCAGCCAGGGCGCGCAGGATCCGCCCCCGGTCTGGCTGCGCCTTCAGCCATTCGCGGGCCCGTTGCGCGACGTACGGCCCTGAGGCCAGCCGCTCGACGCAGCCCCGCTTGCCGCACAGGCAGACCGGGCCGTCTGGGTCCACGACCGTGTGCCCGATCTCGCCGGCCATCCCGTCTGCGCCGCGCCAGGGCTGCCCATTCAGGATCCAGCCTCCGCCGACGCCGGTGCTGACGGTGATGTACATCAGGCTGTCGTAGCCCTGCCCGGCGCCAAAGCGATACTCGCCCAGGGCCCCCGCGTTGGCGTCGTTGTCCACGGCGGCGGGCACTCCCAACCGCTCTTCCAGCCACTCCCGCAGCGGCATCTCCTCCCAGCCAGGCACGTGGTGGGACAGCAGCACCAGGCCCCGGGCCGCGTCCACCGGCCCGCCGAAACTGACCCCCACCGCGGCCAGAGGGGCTTCGGCCGTGGCCAGCAGGTCTCGTGCCAGCCCCATCATGATCTCCAGGTCGCTCTGGGCGTTGCTGCCGGGCGGTGAAGGGACCCTCCTATGGGCCCACCAGCGGCGCTCGCCGGATGCGGCCAGCTCGGAAGTGGAAACGGCCCCCGCCGTCAGCTTGGTGCCGCCGAAATCCAGGGCTAGCAGAAGCCGCTCCGGCTCCACTTCTTTTGGTTCCTTTCGCGTTCCAATCACTTCCTCTTCACTCCATCCCTTGGCGTATGACGACAAAGATGGTGTGGAGAACCACCCATTGGCCGTCCTCAGCGTGCTGCATGGCGTCGGGGTGCCGGGAATCGGCGGGCACGATGACGCACACGTCCACCTTCTCTTTGAGCTTGCCGCCTTCGAAAGCCGTGATGCCGATGGTGGTGAGGCCGCGCTTCTGCGCCACGTCCATAGCTCGCAGCACGTTGGGCGAGTTGCCGCTGGAACTGATGGCTATGGCCACATCGCCCGGCTCGGCCAGCGAAGCCAGCGGCTCGGCGAAGACCGTCTCGTAGCCGAAGTCGTTGGCGTAGGCCGTCAGCAGCGGGACATTGTCGTTCAGGGAGATCACCTTGAAGCGCGTCTTCCCCTCGCGCACCGTTCCCTTGCCCAGGTCGCAGGCAAAGTGCGAGGCCATGGCCGCGCTGCCGCCGTTGCCCATGACAAAGATCCGCCTCCCCTCAGTTCGGGCCAGGGTTAGGATGTCAATGGTGCGAGCGATCTCGGCCTGGGGCAGGTTTTGCAAAATCCGGCCTATCTCGTCGAGATACTTCTGGATGTATTCCACTTTCTATTCCCTTTCCAGTAGAGAGTTCTGCACAAAACACTCAACGAATACTTCGGCAGGCTCAGTACAGGTTCAGAATAAGGCGAATTGAGCGTAGAAAACCTATACTGAGCCAGAGTATTCGTTCCATTCTCAATTCGCTGTAGTGTCTCGGCCCTAGAAATTATACCACAGACACCACAGAAAAGAAATGGGCCATCCCAGGATGCCCCATTAGTCCGTTAAATTCTCCCCGCCCGTTGTACCTCTCGGTGCCCCCTTTACCCTTTCAGCGACCCCGCCATCAACCCGCGCATGAAGTAGCGACCCAGGAAGATGTACACCAGCAGGGTGGGCAGCGCGGTCAGGAGCGCGCCGGCCATCTGCACGTTCCACTCCACGATGTAACTGCCCGCCAAGTTGTTCAGACCGACGGTGATGGGCTGGCTTGCGGGGTGACTGGTGATCGTAGCGGCGAACAGGAAATCATTCCAAATGGAAGTGAATTGCCAGATCATCACCACAACGAAGCCCGGCACGGATAGTGGAAATAATACGTGCCGGTAGATGCCAAAAATGTTCGCCCCATCTATCTTGGCCGCTTCGATCAACTCTGTGGGTATGTTGGCGTAGTAGTTGCGGAAGATCAGGGTGGTGATGGGGATGCCATAGATCACGTGGGCCAGGATCAGGCCCGGAATGGAGCCGTAGAACTTAACTCCAAAGATGTTTATCCTCTGAAGTACCTGCACCAGCGGGATGAGGATGCTCTGATAGGGGATGAACATGCCGAAGAGAAGCAGCGGGAAGAGCACGTCCGAACCCCGGAACTTCCACTTGGCCAGGATGTAGCCGTTGATTGAGCCCCACATGGCTGAAATGATGGTGGCCGGCACGGTGAGGTAGACGCTGTTCATGAAGTTCACGTTGAGCCCACGGAAGCCTTCCACTTCGCTGCCGAACCAGGCCTTCATGTAGCTGTCAAAATGCAGCCCCGTCGGCAGGTTCCACATTCGCTGCAGATTCACCTCGGCAAAGCTCTTCAAACCGGTGGCGATCAGGACGTACACCGGCATCAAGTAAAAGATGGCGAAGGCAACCAGGACGACATAGAGTACCACCCGCTGCCAACGTATCGGCGGCTTTTTGCTTCTACGCAGTTTGCGTGTTTGGGTGGTCATAGTTCAGCCTCCGTGCGGATGCTCCATGCCAGGTATGGGACGATGAGGACGGCGACCATCACCAGCAGGATAATGGCAATCGCTGCCCCCCGGGCGAAATGGTTGCCTCTGAAAGTAGTGTCCCACATGAAATAGGCGGGGACGTCGGTGGCAAAGCCGATGCCGGGACCGGTCATGGACACGATGAGGTCGTAGATCTTGAGCGAGATGTGACCCAGGACGATGACGGCGCTGAGGGTGATCGGTTGCAGAAGAGGCAGAATAATGTGCCGGACGATCTGCACCTCCGAGGCTCCATCCACCCGCGCTGCCTCGCGCAGATCTTCGGGTATGGCGCGCAAACCGGCCAGGTACATGGCCATAGTGTAGCCGGACATCTGCCAGGTGGCGGCAATGGCCACGGCCATGATCCCGATTTTGGGATCGGTATACCATCCCGTCTTGAGGAAACCCAGCCCGACCATGTCGAATAGCGCATTGATCCCCGTGCTGCCCAGCTCGTCGCTGCCGGGGTTGAGCAACCAACGCCAGACCACACCGGTGACGATGAAGGAAATGGACATCGGAAACAGGTAGATACTGCGGAAGATCCCTTCGCCCCTGACGCGCTGGTCCAGCAAGAAGGCCAGCACGAAGCCGATGATGAGACAGGAAATCAAGAACAATACCGTGAACACCACGGTGTTGCGCAGGTCAATCTGAAAACGCTGGTGGGCAAACAGTTTCCGATAATTGCTTAGCCCAACCAGGGTGAAGTCGGGGAGCAGCTTGTCCCACTTGGTCAGCGAGGTGTAAGCGGTCCAGCCGATAAAGCCATACACAAAGATAGCGATGGCAATCACCGCTGGCGAGATCAGCAGGATTGAGACAACCCGCTCCCAACTCCAACGTCGCATAGGTCTCTCCTAAATGTAACTGCACGAAAGTTCTTTGCACCTTATCCATGCACCCAAACTGCTACCTAGGGGCGTCCCCGCTCCGTGTAGGGGCGATTCGGCCACGAAATCGGGGCAAGGACGCCCCTCCATAGCAGGGGCAAGTCAAAAGAACTCTCGCCGACCTATTCAGAAGGTTCCAAAAACATGGAGCGAGGCAGCCCAACCCTTTGGACTGCCTCGCTGGTTAGCGATGCTTACTGGCAGATGCCAGCATCCACGCAGGCTTGCTGCAAGCCAGCCTGTGCGGCGGCTACATCACCAGAAGCGACGAACAGGGTGAGTACGTCCTTGTAGTCTGTGGCCCAGGATTCGTAGGCCGCTGCCCCGTGAGCCAC
>JAUWYT010000212.1 GCA_030615705.1 Chloroflexota bacterium | reverse complement strand
CTTCGCCATGGCCAGCGCGCCGGCCATCGTCACCTTCGTCAGCGGCACGCCCCAGGATGCGATCAATGCGACGCTGGAAATGTACGAGATCTGCTACGCCGAGCACAAGTATTTCACCATGCCCCCGCTGGACTTTCGGGGCACGCCGACCGGCATTGACGTGCGTAAGGTGGTGGAGAAGGGCATCACGCCGCGAGTCAACACCGGCATCGCCCACAGGGACGCCGGCGTGGGGCAGGTTGGCGCCGGGCTGGTGCGCCCGCCGATGGCTATGTTCGAGGAGGCGCTGGTGGCCTTCGCTGAACGCTATGGATACTAGATATTTGATATTGGGGATTGGAGATTGGGGGTTGGAGGTTGGAGGTTAGAAGTTGGAAGTTGGAGGCTGGAGGAGGGGGCGAAGGTGGCGATCAAGAGCTATCGTGATCTGCAGGTTTATCGGCGCGCCAAGGCGTTGGTGGTTCCTATGCATCGCTTAGTCACAGAGTTTCCGGCTCACGAGCGGTTTGATTTGTGTGATCAAATGAGACGTGCCAGCAAGTCAGTGGCGGCCAACATCGTAGAAGGCTACAGCCACAAAGATTCGCCCGGCAAGGCCAAGCAGTTCTGGCGCAACGCGATGGGATCGGCCAACGAGATGGTCGAGCATCTGGAAACAGCAGTTGCGTTGGGTTACGCCTCCCAAGATGCCTGTCGGCCTTACATCGAGGAATACACTATCACAGCCAAACAACTCAACAAACTGATCCAGAACTGGCAAAAACTCTAATCTCCAACATCCAACATCCAAGAATTAAGGAGGAAAACATGAATCGCGAACAATTCATCAAAATGATGACAGAATCCAAAATGTATGACTTAACCCAGGGTTGCAGTATCTTCACGCCGCCGTGGCCGGGGGAAAAGGCGCTGGAAATCCACTTTTTCAAGCGAGTCACGGGGGCCTATGGTGGAGGACAGGGCGCCAACGGCCAGATACTGAACTGGAGCAACACGGTAGGCACTCACCTGGTGGGCGAAACGGCCTTCCACTCCGGCGGCAGAGCCATCGCCGACATTCCCCTGAAAGACCTGTGTGGGCCTGGCGTGGTGGTGGACATCTCCGACGCGGTATCCGATTATAGTCTGTATACACCCGAGATGATCATGGAGAGGGCCACCGTCAAAGAGGGCGATATCCTGATCATCAACACC
Source organism: Chloroflexota bacterium (assembly GCA_030615705.1). Lineage (GTDB taxonomy): Bacteria > Chloroflexota > Anaerolineae > VGOG01 > VGOG01 > JAUWYT01. Next base: position 3,052 of record JAUWYT010000212.1, on the reverse strand, counting down.
GGGTACCACAAGTACTCCTGGGACCAGCCCGACGTCTACAACGAGGATGCCCAAGGTGGGGTGGAGTCCCAGGAGTTCGGATTCCTGGTGAGACACCCTGGGCCTTCCCCCGATTTCTTCCAGTGGGCCCTGGACATGAAGCTCAAGGTCATCGGCGTGGACTGCGGCTGCGCCGAACATCCCATGAACACCCCCATCCGCCGCATGCACGAGAACCACTTCCAGAGAGCCGAAGCAAAGCTCATGCAAGAATACGGCAAGACGTGGGACGAGATGTTCCCCCAGGACGAGTATTACGAGATGACCCACATTACCATGCCCAAGGCCCACCTGCTACTGGCTGAGTGTATCGTGGGCGATATTGACAAGCTCAACCCTTCGACAGTAAGCGAAGCGGCCTCAGGCCACCGCAACCGGCGGGCCTGGATCATGATTCAGCCCATACCTTTCATGGAAGTTGAGACCGCGTGGTCGCGCGTGGTCGCCCATCAGGCTCCCGAAGGCATGGACGAGGCGGAGTTCTTCCAGATCATGAGCTCGGCGGAGATGCTGGACCTCACCATCCCGTTCAGCGTGCAGACGCCCCAGTGGGCGAACTACATTCCGCTGACCGTCACCTACACCAAGCGAGTCGGCGGCCAGCACTTCGGCATGGGCCGGAACGGCTCCATCTGCAACGCCAGCATCCACCTGGCGACCCACATGGACGGCGAGAAGCACTTCTGGCCGAATGGCAGAACCATCGGCCAGGTTCCGCTGGAGGAGTGGGTGGGGCCGGGCGTCATTGCCGACATATCCCACCTGGTCAGCAATTCCAGCGTGTACACGCCCCAGATGATCGAAGACGTGGTGGACATCCGCAAGGGAGACATCCTCATCATCAAGACGGGCTGGCACAAATATGGCTGGATCAGCCCGGACTCCGATGAGTTCCGCTACATGATCAAACACCCTGGGCCTTCCGCTGACTTTGCGCAGTGGTGCGTGGACATGCAGATCAAGTGGATTGGCGTGGACGCCGTGAGCGCAGACCATCCCATGAACACCATTCAGAGACTCTGGCACCCCAAGACTTTCGAAGAGGCCAACCGCAAGTTGATCGAGGACTTCGGCAAGGACTGGGACGAGATGTACCCTCTGGACAAGTACTACCAGGACATGCACCTGAACCTCTTCCCGAAGAAGATCGTCCACGCCGAGAACCTGGGGAAGGACATCGCCACTGCGCCCAGCGGCAGGTACTACATCGGCTGCTACCTGCAGAAAGGCATGGAGGCCGCATCCATGTGGGGGCGGTTCGTGGCCTTCAAAGAGGGAAACTAGATATTAGATATTGGAGATTGGAGGTTGAATATCCAATACCTGCCTATACCTGACGCTATATGATTCTTGTCACCGGTGCGGCGGGCAAGACGGGCCGGGCAGTTATCCGGGCGCTGGTTGCTAGGGGGGAAGCGGTTCGGGCGCTGGTACACCGTCCGGAGCAGGGCCGGCTGGTCGAAGAGGTGGGAGCGCAGGAAGTTGTCGTCGGGGAAATGCGCCTTCAAGAGAGCATGGATCGGGCGGCTCAGGGAACGCGGGCGATCTACCACATCTGCCCCAACGTGCATCCCGAGGAGGTTGCCATCGGCCAGACCGCCATCGCTGCCGCGCGCGCGGCGGGGGTGGAGCACTTTGTCTACCACTCGGTGCTGCACCCCCAGATTGAGGCCATGCCGCACCACTGGCTGAAGATGCGGGTGGAGGAGCAACTCTTTCAGTCGGGATTGAACTACACCATCCTGCAACCCGCAGCCTACATGCAAAACGTGTTGGCCCAGTGGGAGCATGTTCTGGAGCAGGGCATCTACGCCGTGCCCTACTCAGCAGAGACCCGGCTGGGCATGGTTGACCTGGAGGACGTGGCCGAGGCAGCCGCCATCGTCCTCACCGAGCCTGGACACGAGGGCGCCACTTACGAACTGGCTGGCTCGGAAGTGGAAACGGCCGCAGAAGCACTGACTCAGACCGAGGTGGCTGCCATTCTGAGCCAGCAACTGGGGCGGCCAGTCCGCGCCGAAGCCCTGCCGCTGGAAACGTGGGAGAAATGGGCCAGGGAATCGGGCCTGGGTGACTATCAGGTCGAGACCTTGGTCAAGATGTTTCGCTACTACGAACGCCACGGCTTCTGGGGCAATCCGCGGGTTCTGGGCTGGCTGCTTGGTCGGCCCCCGACGACCTTCGCGGCTTTCGTCGAACAAGTGGCACAGGAGCGGTTAGGGCCTGGCACAGAGTAGCTGCTCACTCTGTCATCGCGAGGCGGTGCTTTTCCGCCGAAGCGATCCCCAATTCGCGAGTTGGAGATTGCTTCGCAAAAACCGCTCGCAATGACACATACGAACACGGTAGAGACGACTATGACATCAGAGTTGAACAACTACTTGCAGCGAATCGAAGACCTGCGGGGCCAGGTTCGTGACTTGATCGCCGACCTGCCGGCGCAGGCGCTGAACTGGCGTCCCATCGAGGATGACGCCACAAACTCCCTGGCTGTCCTGGCGGCTCACAGCGCTGGCGCGGAGCATTTCTGGATCGCCGAGGTGGTGGGCGGCCGCCCTCCCACCCGAGACCGCGTCGTCGAATTCACCACCCAGGCCACCGACGCCTCTGAGCTTGTCCGCCTCTTGGAAGACACTGGGGCGGAGACGCGAGAGGTGCTGTCTGCCCTGCGCGCGGCCGACCTGGATGGCAGGCGGGAGGCGAGGGGCCGGATGATCCCTGTCCGCTGGTGTATTCTACACGTCATTGACCATACCGCTCTCCACCTGGGCCACATGCAGCTCACTTATCAGTTGTGGATGGGAGGGCACAGCAAACCGTCGCCCTTCTGGTTCGAGCGATTGTCTTAGAGAATTGGAGGTTGGAAGTTAAATGCGATTTGACAAGCTCCCAATGATTGGGTATAATTCAAATCACTTCAGGCGGAGGGGAACGCAGGTGGCCGCGGCAGGGACAGCGAGGCTCAGACCGCGGATAACTGTATGCGTGCGCCGCTCCCAAAAACAAGTAAAGG
>JAUWYT010000276.1 GCA_030615705.1 Chloroflexota bacterium | reverse complement strand
GGCGAACAGCGGCTCCTGGCCCGGGCCGACGGCGACTTGGGAGGCCCTCGCACAAGTCGCTACAGCTTCGACGCCGATGTCTTCTCCTGGGTGATTGGGAGACTCCGTGCCGCGATTTCACAAGGCTGCGACCTGCTCATCGTGGACGAGATCGGCCCCCTGGAGCTGGAACGGGGGAGGGGGCTGGCCCCGCTCCTCTCCGATCTCTCCGCCCGGAGGCTCCCACCGCTGCTGCTGGTGGTCCGTCCGGAGCTAGCAGGGCGACTGCAGGAGCGGCTCCCCATCATCCCCTTCCGTACATTCACCGTCACCCAGGAGAACCGCCAGGCCCTCGCCGACGCCATCATCAAGGAGCTTTTCGTTGAGCATGATCCAGGTAGATGACTTGGAGGTTGCAGGTTGTGATCCGTTTGGACATTCCTGGGCGGGGGGTTCTTGAGATGGAAGATTTGGTGCTGGACCTGAACGGCACCATAGCCCTGGACGGTGAGGTGCTGGCGGGCGTGCCCGAACGGCTGGCGGCCCTGTCGGAGAGCCTCTCCGTCCATTTGGTCACGGCCGATACCCAGGGCCAAGCTGCGGCGGTCGCAGGGCAGTTGAAGGTCAGGCTGGTTCTGGTGACACCAGGTGACGAAGCAGGCCAGAAGAGAGCCTTGGTGGAGGGACTTGGAGCGGAGCGGGTGGTGGCCATCGGCAATGGGGCCAACGATGCCGGGATGCTGCAGGTGGCGGCGCTGGGGATTGCCGTCCTGGGGCCGGAGGGGCTGGCTGTGGAAGCGTTGCGAGCAGCCGATGTGGTGGTAGGCATCCACGATGCTCTGGATCTGCTACTCCATCCCAGGCGACTGGTGGCTACCCTGCGGAGATGAGGCAACGAGTCAACGGGGAATGAGTAACAAGAAACGAGAAATTAGGTAACGAGGGAAGTGCAGACTCCTTACTCCTTTTCAGACCAGGCTGAGTAGACGATTTGCCCTAACCCAGCGGTTAACTCTGTAGGGTTGGGGCTTTTGCACACCAGGTGAAGAATGAAAATTTTGAGGTTCTGGTACTTGACAAACCAGGTGAACTTTGGTATAATATGCGTAGTTATAATACTAACGCCTAACTCATAAGACTAATGCCTAAGGTGTGAGGGAAATGAGCAACGATTCCATTGACAAACTGGTGAAAATCGGCTTCTCGGAGTACGAGGCCAAAGCCTACATAGCACTGCTCAGGGAGAGCCCTGTCACGGGGTATCAGCTCTCCAAGCTCTCCGGCGTTCCCCGCTCCATGATCTACGAGGTGGTGCGCAAGCTCACCGCTCGCGGTGCGGCCATGACGCTGCGAACTGGGGGTGCCACCAAGTACGCGCCGGTCCCAGCAGCAGAGTTCCTCGATCAGCTCCACCGCGAGCGCGAAGAACTCACCGATTCACTCAAGGATGACCTGGCCGTCCTCACCTCAGCCCCTGACCTCGAATACGTCTGGAACATCGAAGGCCACGAGAACATCATGGGCAAAGCGATGGAGATGATCGGCCAGGCCAAGATTCGAGTCTACCTGGCTCTCTTGCCGGTCACGTTCCCGGCTTTGCAGCCCGCGTTGGAAGAAGCCATCCGGCGAGGGGTGCGGGTGGTGATCTATACCACGGGCGATATTGAACTGCCGGGCGGTCGCGTAGTCGTCGCTCACGTGTCTGAGGAGACCCTGGGCCAGGCGGTGGGGCTGGGGTTGGTCCTGGTCATTGACGGGGAGGAGGTATTGATCGGCGAGTGGCTGACTGCGACCCAGGCGCGGGCTTCCTGGACCAGCAGCCCCCTCCTCGTCTTTATCGCCGAGCACCACCTGCGGACAGACCTGTATCTCCCCCAAATCCTGGCTCTCTTGGGGGATCGAGCGCTGGACATCATCCAGGAGGAGGATCGGGAACTGTTCGCCCGCGCCCTGGAGAGTCACATAAACAGCTAAAGGAAGGAAGGAGGCAACTATGTCTGAAGAAACTGCTTTAATGACCCAGGGACTGAAAAAGTCCTACGGCAAAGTACGCGCGCTGCGGGGCGTTGATCTGGAGGTGCAGCGCGGCGAGATCTTTGGCTATCTCGGCCCAAATGGGGCCGGCAAGACGACGACCATCCGCTGCCTGCTGGATCTGATCCGCCCCGACGGCGGCACCGTGCGCGTGCTCGGTATGGACCCCCAGGCCGACCCGGTGGCGGTGCAGGCGCACACCGGCTACCTGCCGGGCGAACTGCATCTGGACCCCAATATGACGGTCGAAGGCGCGCTGCGCTATCTCAATGCCCTGCGTGGGAACAAGGCGGATTGGGACTTCGTGCGCCAGCTCACTGAGCGTCTCGACCTCCCTCTCGAGCCCCCTATCAAGAACCTCTCACACGGCAACAAACAGAAGGTCGGCGTGGTGCAGGCCCTGATGCACCGGCCGGAACTGCTCCTGCTGGATGAGCCCACGCTCGGCCTGGATCCACTGATGCAGAGAGAAGTACTAGCACTGCTCCGTGAAGCAAAGGCAGACGGAGCAACAGTCTTTTTCAGTTCGCACATCATGAGCGAAGTCGAGGCCGTGGCCGAGCGCGTGGCCATCATCCGCAAAGGCGTGGTGGTGGAGGTGGCCGAGCCTGCCACTCTGATTAAGCGCGCCCTGCGCCGCGCCAATGTCCGCTTTAAGCAGCCGGTGGACATCGGCCCGCTGGCGAACGTGCCTGGCGTGACGGTGCTATCGCAGGACGATGGAACGAGCGTGCTGCTGCAAGTGGAAGGGGAGATGGACGAACTGATCAAGGTGCTGGCTGCCTTCCCGGTGAGCGACTTTGAGACCGAGCGGCCCTCGCTGGAGGAGATCTTCCTGGCCTACTACGAGGACGACCAGAAGGAGGAGTAAAATGATGACGATTTACCGCTATACACTGCGTCGTTTCCGAGGCCAAATCCTCGGTTGGGGCATTGCCCTTGCTCTGCTGGGCATGTTGCTCGTTTCGATGTACGACATGATCGCCGCGGAGCAGGAGCAGTTTCAAGACCTGTTAGAGATCTATCCGCCCGAGCTCACCGCGTTCATGGGCGACATTAGCACCATGGCCACGCCGGAAGGATGGGTCTCCCTAGAATTCTTCTCCTTCATGCCGCTCATCCTGGGCATCTTCGCGGTGCTGACGGGCAGTGGCCTGCTGGTGAGCGATGAGGAGAACGGCAGACTCGACCTGATCATGGCCCACCCTGTCAGCCGCGCGGCCCTGTTCCTGGGCCGACTGCTG
>JAUWYT010000173.1 GCA_030615705.1 Chloroflexota bacterium | reverse complement strand
GTGCGTCCATCCCAGCGTGTGTCAAGGTGCTTTGTCTAAGCAACACGGCCCAGGACTAAGCATGGCATTTATCAGGGAACCAGCTTACACGCAGCAATCCCCGCTGGGTTGCCATGGTGTCCAGATTGGCAATTTTGGGCGGTGCCGCATCTGCGCAGGTGAGACTGGGTTACAAACCGTCCTTGTGTCAGTGCGTAAACTCTTTCCCTCGAGCGGCCTGAGACACACGATGATACTGGGAGGCTTCCGCTTATTTCCGCGATCGCGCTAGAGCGATGCCGCTATGGTCCTATGAAGTGAGACGAAGACGTTCCGTTAATCCGAGAGACAAGGTCCATGTATTCAACGATGAGCCCTCCCAGGCGTCTGATGCCCTCCTCGATCTCGCCAGGCTCTAAATGAGAGAAATGGAGGATCGCGGTGTTGCGCTCATCGCCAGCAACTGGGCCGGGAGTGAAGGTCACCCCCTCTTGTTTAGACAATCTCAGCAATTCCCCAGCGTCAATCTCCAGGGGTAGGATCACCCAAAGGGCAGCATTGCCCCGCGGAGAGCCCCAGGTGACTAGGTGGGGAAAATGCCGGCGCGCGGCCCGGAAGATGGCATCGCGTTGCTCCTCCCGAGTGACCGAAGGGGTATGGCTCTCGTTCACGAAGCGGATGTCATTCTTCATCATTTTCGTTCCTTTCTTTTGAAGAGGACAGTGATGCGTCCACCCTTCGCCCTCCCCAACTCTCCAAGCGGCAACCCGAAGCCTGGGCTTCAGCTTTTGAAAACCGCGCCTGTGCTGGCTGAAGTGACAGCCTCGGCGTAGCGTTTGAGGTAACCGGAGTTAACCCTGGGCTGCCAGGGGGGCAGATGGGCCAGGCGGCTTTTGATCTCCGCCTCTGCTAGCTCCAGGTTCAGGGAGTGGGCGGGGATATCAATGACGATGGCGTCGCCATCCCTCACGATGGCCAGCGGCCCACCTGCCGCCGCCTCGGGCGAGATGTGGCCGATGGCCGCCCCCTGGGTGGCTCCGGAGAATCGCCCATCGGTCAGCAAAGCTATCTCTCCATCCATGCCCATGCCGGTGAGCAGGGAGGTGGGGGTCAGCATCTCCCGCATCCCTGGCCCACCTCGGGGTCCTTCATAGCGGATGACGATGACGTCGCCTTTCTGGAAGTGACCAGCCATAATCGCCGCGGTAGCCTCTTCCTCGGAGTTGAAGACCCGCGCTGGCCCGCGGTGGGTGAGCATCTCGGGGGCTACGGCAGCCCGTTTGACCACCGCCCCTTCGAGGGCCAGGTTGCCGAAGAGGATGGCCAGGCCACCAGTGGGCGAGTACGGATCCTCAAATGGGCGGATAACGCGAGGGTCGAGCACCTCCGCTCCAGCCAGGTTCTCGCTCAGACTGTAGCCAGTCACCGTCAAGGCTCTGTCGTCCAATAGACCAGCGGCCATTAGTTCGCCCATCACGGCAGGTATGCCGCCTGCTCGATCCAGGTCCTCGATGTGATGCTTGCCGGCTGGGCTCATCTTGCACAAATGAGGCGTGCGGGCGCTGAAATCATTAAGCTTAGCTAGCGAGAAATCTACACCGGCCTCGTGGGCGATAGCCAGCAGGTGCAGAACGGAGTTGGTGGAGCCTCCCAAGGCCATGTCTACAGCGAAGGCGTTGTCGAAGGCGGGGGGGGTCAGGATGTCCAAAGGCCTGATGTCCTCTTCCAGTAGTTCCATCACCTTCAGGCCGGCCTCCTTGGCCAGGCAAATGCGCTGGGCGCTGACGGCGGGAATGGTGCCGTTGCCCGGCAGGGCCATGCCCAGCGCCTCTGTCAGGCAATTCATGGTGTTGGCCGTGAACATGCCAGCGCAAGAGCCGCAGCCAGGACAGGCCGCCTGTTCCAGCCGCTGCAGCTCTGCAGCGCTCATCTCACCTCTTGCCACGGCTCCCACGGCATTAAAGACATCACTGAGGTCCACGTATTCCTCGTCCAGCCAACCGGCCAGCATCGGCCCACCGCTAATGATCAGGGAAGGGATATTGAGCCGAGCGGCGGCCATCAACATAGCTGGGACAACCTTGTCGCAGTTGGCAATGAGAAGCAAGGCATCGAAAGCATGAGCCTGGGCCAGTATCTCCACCGAGTCGGCGATCAGCTCACGGCTGGGCAGGGAATACTTCATGCCTTGGTGGTTCATAGCCAGCCCGTCGCAGACGCTGATGGTTGAGCACTCAAAGGGGGTGCCGCCGGCCATGCGGACGCCGGCAGCGGCAGCAGCAGCGATCTGGCGCAGGTGAGTGTGGCCGGGGACAATCTCGTTGAAGGAGTTGATGATCCCTATGAATGGCTGATCTATCTCACGGTCAGTGTAGCCCACTGCGCGCAGGAGGGAGCGATGAGGGGCACGCTCTATCCCTTGTTTTAGGGCTTTGCTTCTCACTTTTCGTTACCTCCCTTCGATGGCTCATAAAGAAAATGCCTTGGCCCTCACGGTCAGTAAGACAGCGCGGGCAAAGGCATCATTGCAAATAGGCACCATGCCTAGACGATCGTCGTCGAAGACGTCAAGCAGCAAGTCAACTCTGGCGTGCTTGGTCGTTATTCAGTTGCACGAACGCGGTTCAGTTCCATTCCTCTGCTGGCAAAACAAAAGAGCCTCCTGGTTGGGAGGCTCTTTAAATTGCATCTAGTTATACTTTTTACCCCGATTTCCTCCCGACCACCATTAGCTCCTTGATGCCAAGGAGCTCTACTAGGATGAGACTAATGACAATGGTGATGGGATTATTCTTCGTGGTTTCGCTCATCGGGAGAACCTAATTCAGTGTTAAGATTTCCTATATTGTACCATAGATTGAAACATTTGTCAAGTCCCCCCGGTGGCCTGGTCGCACCCAGGATGCTCACCGGGACTTTGCTCATTTTCACCCTCTAATCCTAACTCGCGATGCACAAAACGCACCGTGTCCGCCACCTGCTCCTCGGGGATGCAGAAAGAAACACTGTATTCGGTCGCCGCCTGGGCCACGGTGATGACCCGTGTACCGTGCTTGCCCAGCGCGGAGAAAGTGTGAGAGACGATGCCGGTCTCATTAGAGCCAGGCATGCCTACGACGGAAATGGTGGCTACCTGTTCTTTGGTCCCCAGGCTGCAAACGCTGCCTTGCCTGCCGTCCTCGAACTCGCGGCGGAGGACTTTCAGGCAATGTGCCTGATCCTGTTCGCGCACCACCAGGTTCAGGCTGTGCTCGGAGAAAGATTGCGAGAACATCAGCACCTCAACGCCCGCTTCACTGAGGCGCTGCAGCGCTCGAGCGGCCATTTGAAGCGTCCACGTGTCGTCCTCACTGCCCACAGCGATCATGGTCAGGCCAGTGGTAGAGATAATTGCCGGCAACAGTTCGCGGTCAGGACTGGGTGTCTCGACGATCAGCGTGCCAGGGTGTGTGGGGTTAAAGCTGTTGACGATGCGCAAGGGAATGCCGCTCTCGGTGACCGGGCGGACCGTCTTGGGATGGAGTACGTCCGCACCGAAGTAGGCCAGGTTGGAAGCTTCGGTGTAAGAGAGTTCGGTCAGCGTGCGCGCATGGGGAACAAGGTTGGGATCAGCAGTGAGGATGCCGTCCACGTCGCTCCAGATCCACACCTCATCGGCGTCCAGTCCTGCGCCGACAATGGCGGCTGCGTAATCGCCACCGCCGCGTCCCAGGGTGGTGGTCACCCCTTCTTCGGTCGCAGCGATGTAACCGGTGATGACCGGGATCACGCCCCGCTCGACTAGCGGCCTGATCCGCTGCTGCAACCGCTGCCGTGTCCGATCCATCAGCGGCGTCGCCGCGCCAAAGTTGTCGTCCGTGACGATCAACTTGGTCGCACTGATCGCCTGGGTGCGCACGCCCCGATCTCGCAACACGGCAGCCAGGATGTTGACCGAGAGCTGTTCACCAAAGGACGTAACCGCGTCGCAGCCACGGACGGTCAACTCTCCCAGCACGGCAATACTACGGTAGAGCCGTTCCAGGTCGTGTAGCCGGTCCTCGACCAACCTACCCACCTCGAGCCGTTCCGGGCTGTGGGTCAGCAGCGTTTCCACGACTCCAAGGTGTCTGCTTAACAGCCTGGCCTTAACCTCGCGGTACACGCTGTCCTTACCCTCGGCTGCGGCCCGTGCTCCGGCGATCAACTGGTTGGTCACCCCGCTCATTGCCGAGACGACGACCACTACCTCCCCCGGAGTTGCGACGTTCGCCTTGTTATAGTGTTCGATCACGATGTCTGCCACGTTGGCAAAGCATTGAGCGTCCCCTATCGAGGTGCCGCCAAACTTGTGTACGATCATTGTATCCTCCGTGTCATAAAGCTAGATCCCCGCCAGTGCCTGATTCAGGTCGGCGATCAGATCGTCGGCGTCTTCAATGCCCAGCGCATAGCGCACCAGGTTGTCCTTTATGCCCGCTTCCTGGCGCTCCTTGCGGTCCAGGGAGAACAGCATTGCCGGTTGCTCGATGACGCTTTCCACACCACCTAGTGTGGGGCCGACGTAAGGCAGGCGTAAGAGATCAATGAAACGACTCGTCTTATCCATGTCGCCCTCGATCTCAAAGCTGACCACGCCACCGAATCCGGTCATCTGCTGCCGGGCGATCTCATAGTCGGGATGACTGGGCAGGCCAGGATAATAGACGCGACGAACGGCAGGGTGTCCCTCCAGGAACTGAGCGACGCGCTGTCCGTTCTCGTTCTGGCGACGGACGCGCAAGTCAAGGGTCTTC
>JAUWYT010000265.1 GCA_030615705.1 Chloroflexota bacterium | reverse complement strand
TGGCCCGCGCCTTCAACGTGCGGCAAGGCTTCACCCCGGCCGACGACCGGCTGCCGCCTCGCATGGCAGAGCCCCTCGGCCCGGATGGCCCTTCGACAGCCCTTCGACAAAGCTCAGGACAGGGCTCAGGACACCGCCCTGGCCAGCCGATAGACCCCGTTGCTGTGGAGGCTGCCCTGCCGCTCTACTACGAGATGATGGGCTGGGATCCAGTCACAGGGGTGCCCCGCGCGGCCAAGCTATACGAGCTAGACATCGGATGGGTGACGACTTTGCTGGAATAGCGTTCTTACACGGCGCTCGAGGCGGGCCGTTACGTGGGCAGTGCGACCACATTTTTCTGGCGTTCTGTGCAGGCCCCGCGTCAATGCTTGTGAATATCGAAAGAAGTGTGATATAATCTAGACGAATTTCGGCGAGAAGAGGGTAATCAATGGGCAAGGGATTAACTCCAATGCGCCACCAATATTTGCAGATCAAGAAGCAGTACCCCGACACAATTGTCCTCTTCCGCCTGGGTGATTTCTATGAGACCTTCGACGAGGACGCGAAAATTATCTCCAAGGCCTGCGACATCGTCCTCACCTCGCGGCCGGTGGGGAAGGGCCAACGAGTGCCCTTGGCCGGGGTGCCCTATCACGCTGTCGAGGGCTACATCGCCAAGCTCATCAAGGCGGGGCACAAGGTGGCCATCGTGGAGCAGGTAGGCGGCCAGCCCGTGCGTGGGCTGATGCCCCGCGAGGTGATACGGGTGATCACGCCGGGCACCGTAGTGGAACCGACGCTGCTGGAAGAAAAGCGCAACAACTACCTGGCCGCCTTGATAATAGAGGACCATAGGGCAGGCATTGCCTACGCAGACATAACCACGGGTGAATTCGCCACCACTCAACTATCGGGCAACGATGTCGACCAGGCGGTGGTGGAGGAATTAGAGAGGCTGCGGCCGGCGGAGTGTCTGATCCAGGATACAGAATTCAAGATACAGGACATAGGCATTCGCTTCTCTCTATACGAGAGTTGGCGCTTCGAGTTGGGCAACGCCTGCCAGGCTCTCCTCGATCACTTCGAGGTCGCCTCACTGGCTGGCTACGGCTGCGAAGGGCTGCCCCTGGCGGTGCGCGCTGCTGGGGCCATCGTCCAGTACCTGCGGGAGACCCAGAAGGCGGCTCTGGCCCAACTGAGCGATCTGCGGACCTATTCCACCAGTGAGTTCATGACTCTCGACGCCTCCACCCGGCGAAATCTGGAACTGACCCAGACCATCCGCACCGGCTCTGTCAAGGGATCGCTGCTGGGCGTGCTGGACGCCACGGTCACGGCCATGGGCGGGCGACTGCTCCGCCAGTGGCTCAACCAGCCATTACTGGATGTGGATAAGCTGGAGCAGCGGCTAGATGCCGTGGAGGCCCTCTATCAGGACACGCCGACTCGAACGCGGGTGATGGCCCTTCTCAAACAACTGGCCGATCTGGAAAGGTTAACCAGTCGAGCAGTACAACGCATTGCGGTACCGAGAGACCTGGTGGGAATTCGCAAGAGCCTGGAGAAGGTGCCGCAGATTCGAGAAGCGCTATCACAGCTTAAGGGAGTTGAAGGTGATCATCCTCTACAGACCTTGCTCTCCCTATTGGATCCTTGTGAGGGGGTAGCCTCTCTCATCGGAGAGGCTATCGTGGATGACCCGCCAGCTACGCTGGCCAGCGCTCGTGTGATCAAGCCCGGCTTCTCAGCGGAGCTGGACAGCATCACCGCCGCCTCTAGAGATGCCAAAAACTGGGTAGCCAACTTAGAGCGGACCGAACGGAAGCGAACGGGCATCAAATCCCTCAAGGTAGGCCATAACAAGGTCTTCGGTTACTACATCGAGGTGACTAAAGCCAACCTGGATGCTGTGCCCGAGGAGTATGTCCGCAAGCAGACCTTGGTAAACGCTGAGCGCTTTATCACTTCGGAGCTCAAGGAGTACGAATCGCTGATCCTGAACGCCCAGGAGCGCATTCTTGACATAGAAGCCCGTCTCTTCCGCCAGGTCTGCGAACAGGTGGCTGCTGCGGCCGAACGGCTGCTTTCCACGGCTCGTGCCCTGGCCCGCCTGGACGTCTATGTGGCCCTGGCCGACGTAGCCATCCGCAACAACTACGTCCGCCCCGTCCTGACCGATGACGACGAGGCGCTGCGGGGCAGCCTGGAGATCATAGCTGGCCGTCATCCGGTGGTGGAACTCACCCGGCGGGAGGAACCCTTCGTGCCCAACGATGCCCGGTTCTCCCAGGAGGAGGAGATTCTGATCATCACCGGCCCTAACATGAGCGGCAAGAGCACTTATCTTCGCCAGGTGGCCCTCATCGTCCTGATGGCCCAAATGGGTTCCTTCGTCCCCGCCGACGAGGCCAAGATGGGGCTGGTGGACCGCATCTTCACCCGCATCGGTGCTCAGGATGAGATCTGGGCTGGTCAATCAACCTTCATGGTGGAGATGATCGAGATGGCCAACATCCTCCACCATGCGACCAACCGCAGCTTGCTCATTTTGGACGAGATCGGGCGGGGTACCAGCACCTACGACGGCATGTCCATCGCCTGGGCGGTAGTCGAGTACATCCACAACCACCCGCGTCTGAGGGCCAAGACCCTTTACGCCACCCACTACCATGAGTTGACGGAGCTGGCTAGCCTCCTGCCCCGGGTGTGCAATTACAACGTGGCTGTGGTCGAGGAGGGCGACGAGGTGATCTTCTTGCACAGAATCGTCCCCGGTGGTGCCGACCGTAGCTACGGCATCCACGTGGCGCAGTTGGCGGGCCTGCCCAGGACCGTCATCCACCGTGCCGAGGAGATACTGAAGGAGCTGGAGCGCGATTCCCACAGAGCACCCATAAGACCCCGACGCATCGCCGAGATCCGTCAGCTCGCCCTCTTTCCCGAGGCCAGTCCCTTCATCGAAGAACTGAAGAAGCTAGACCTGGAGTCCATGACCCCGCTGGAGGCTCTCAATAAGCTGTATGAGTTGCAGCGGAAGGTGGAGGGTGATTGAAAAATGCCCACCATCAAAGTCATTCTCAACCCCGTCTCAGGGCGGGGAGCTGGCCAACGGACGGCGGAGGTCATCCGCCATACGCTGACGGAAGCGAAAGCAACTTTCGAGATAGTCGAGACGACAGAACAACGCTCAGCCATGGCCCAGGCCGCGCAAGCGGTGCGGGATGGGTGGGAGATCATCGCCGCTGTGGGCGGCGATGGCTCAGCCAATGAGGTGCTCAACGGCATCATCGAAGCCAGCCTGGGCACCTTTCGCCTGCTCCCCTACTTCATCCGCGGCACCCACGCCGCGCAGCCGACGGGGATGGTGGATCGGACGGCGCACATCGTCGTCGCCTCGGAGCAGGGTTTGCCGGTGC
>JAUWYT010000253.1 GCA_030615705.1 Chloroflexota bacterium | reverse complement strand
CCACGGGCGGAAGCTGGCCACTGCCCGACTGGGCATGCCTGCCTATAGCTGGGCACTGGGCAGGCGGGGGGAGGCCGTCCAGAGCCGCCCTAAGACGGGTCAAGCCCAGCACTTCCGAGGATAACATCAGGCCACAAATGGGCAGGACCCAAAGCCCATTGCGGGCACCTTTTGGACATAGGGAGGAAGGTATGACTGAAGGAAAAGAGAAACAGGTCCGCGAACTCCATGAGCAAGGGCTCAGCCAGCGCCAGATCGCTGAAAAAACGGGCGTCCCCAAGAGCACGGTCGGCGACATACTGAAGGCAGCGCAGGAAGCTGCCGCGCCTCCGCTTCCCTCTATTCATGCCACAAGCCAGCAGTGGGCGACGAAGCTCAACCCATGGATTAGGCTCATCCACCAGGCTGCTATCGAGCAGATACCGGAATGCCGAGGCCTCAGCCTGGAGGATTTCATCTACCACTGCTGTGACTTTGCAAAGCGCGTCTTCAAGCTATTCCCACCGGGGTGGGCCATGCAGACCGAGCAGGTGCTGGATGTGAGCGAGCCTGAGGGATGGGATCTCCCCCAGGTAAAAGCGGCAGCCAAAATCCTAGAAAGGGAGGCAGAGAATGCAGGACAACTCGTTGGCGCGAGCGTCAGGTCGGCTCAATCTGACGCTTCTGGGGGAGAATCTGGTGAATCCGACCAACCAGGAGAACACGCCCCTGCCTAAGGAGGGCTGGGAGAGGGCAGCGATGATGTATGGCGATGGCGAGTTGACCCCTGAGCAGCAGCGCGCCAAGGCAAAGGCCGAAGCGGACATCGCCGAGGACAAAGCCAAACAGGCAGAGGCAGAGGCCAGGCAGCGCGAGGCCCGGGGTAGGGGGCCCGACAGCGCAACCAAACCGCAGCTCTCTGCGGCGGAGCACGGCCAGGTTGTCTCGGGGCTCGTGCAGAAGCTCATCGAAGGCGGCGTCGATGCCTCGAGAGCCTACGGCCTGGCTTTGCAGGCATTGAACCCGGGCACCCCCCCGGCGGCCACCGGAGGCCAGCCCTCCAGCCTGGAGGCCCACATGGTCACAACCTACTTCGACGACCTCCACGCGGAGGTGAAGGGGTGGCGGGAGGCGGCGCAGGCAGCGGCTACGAGGCCCCCGGCGGCCGGCAGCACCCCAAGCACTGAGGACAAGCGCGACCCCGCCGAGAAGGCCCTGGATATTTTCACGCGCTACAGGGAGATGGGCGAGGCCTATATGAGGTCAATCGGCATCAACCCCGAGGATCCGAACCCAGGGGGGCACACCCCGGAGGGGGCAAACGTGCTCACAAGTCTCGGTGCTAACCTCGACGCTCAACTCAAGGTCATGGAGTTCATGAACGAGCAGAAGCTAAAATGGGCTGCCTGGGAGAAGGAGCAGAAGCGGCAGGACAGGGAGGCGGAGAGGACGGCGAGGCGGCAAGAGGAAAGGCATCAGTCGGTGACGGGAGTGCTCGGGGCAATCGAGAAAAACATCGGTACGGCTGCTGCTGGCATAGACCGCCTTATCGCTGAGAAAGAGGGCGGGGAATCCGGAACCAAGGCACCGGCAGGTAAGAAGGGGGACGGGACCATTGTATGGGAATGCCCCAACTGCCACGAGCAGACGAGGGTCAAGAGGGGCACAGAGAGCATTAAGTGCCCATCTTGTGATACTATAGTGGAGGTGCAGCAGTAATGAGCTTCGGAAAAAAGGTCCTTGGCTTTCTGCGTGAAGAGGTCCCCGGGGGCCTGACAAAGCTGGGCAGGGCCATGCTGCTCGAAGAGGCCAAAGAGAAGCTGGCGCCCCATCTCCCCGGCTTCCTCGATGGCTTCGGTGAGAAGAGGCTCGGGTTTCTCGTGGAACAGGACATTTCACTGTGGGAGGCGTGGGAGGACAAGCCGGTGGCAATAAAGGCCGTCCGCGAGCACGCCCCCAGTGTCCTCAGAGGGCTCCCCCTGGCCCGCCTCCTCACCCTCCTCGACCCGGGGCCACTGGCCACGGTCCTCCAGGAGGTGATCAAGGAGAAGTGCCCCCGATACACCTTCCTCCCCCGTGAATGGATCATCAAATCCCTTGCCGACTTCAGAGAGGATCTCCAGTGAATCCAGTGTTCGCCGCCCTCATGTTCGTGAAGGCGTGGCAGGCCGTGGTTCACCTTGGCCAGGTCGCCGAGCGCAAGGTAAACTACCGGGCGGCGGTGGCAGAGGCGATAGCCCGGAGGAAGCCCCTGCTGGTGGTGGGTGGCCCGCTGGGGGCGAACCCGCTGCGGCGTCTCTTGCCGATGCCGGCTCACGGCTGCGGAGATGTCTGCTTTGATATCGACCCCCACGCCTGCCAGGGCTGCGCCAGTGGAGTTCAGGGCGACGTGCGCGACCTCTCCAGGTTCAAAGACGGGGAATTTGGGGCTGCCTATGCCTCCCACGTCCTGGAGCACCTCCCCACGGTAGAGGACGCCAGAAGGGCGGTGGCGGAGCTCCGGCGGGTGGCCGATGTGGTGTTCATCGTCAGCCCCAGGAAGTCGTCTTTCGTGGCCTGGCTGATCCCGGGCCACCATCTCTGGGTTACCGTTGAGGAGGGCGAGGTTTTCGCCGAGCAAAGGGGGTAAGCTATGAAGAAAGAGGTGCTTTTGGGGGCCGGGATTCTTGCCGCAGTCGCTGGACTCGGGTTCTATCTTTATACAGCGACAGCGGAGGCACAGCCGCAGTATGAAGTGCGCCAGAGGGTAATGGTTACGGGGTGGCCTCAGGTTTTCATCATTCAAGAGAGATACAAGATGGACTCCTGGTGGCGTTATGTAGTTGTCAGCGAGGATCAGCTAGTCAGGTTGGAGGTTACAGAGGACCGCCTGACGCCCGCTTAGCGGAGAAGGAAGAGTTACAGCAGTGAATTTTGGGAGAGCAGTCATAGTCGGGGCTGGTGTCACTCTGGGGGCGACCTTAATGGCCATCCCCCTGGCTCTCGTTACGGCGCTGGTAAGGCCGGCTGCCGCCGCGGGTACCTCCCTCTGCCCCGACTGTGGCTCTCAGTTGCCTGCCGAGGTCAGCTGCCCCCACTGTGGCTCCATCGTGCTCATCCAGGCCCCCAGGGTGAAGGCCCTGGGCAAGGGCCGTGTCCATGTAGCAGCAGGGGAGTCGGATCTCCCGTGAGGGCCATGTCCCCTACCAAGAGCGTCCGCCTGGACGTGCGCTTCGGCAGCGAGCACGAGCCGTGGGAGTTCATTACGCCCTGCCAGTGTGAAGTCCAGAAGGTCCTCTCTCTCCTCCCCCAGGGCAGCGAGTGGGCGAAGGTCCACTGGTGCTGGGACTGGGTATGCCGCAATGTCCAATACCCCCTCGATGCCAGGGGAAACCCCACCGACCGCCATGTTCTCCAGGCCTTCGTCGTTGTGGAGCCTATCTTCCTGGGCACTCACTACAGGCTGAGAAGGGTTACGGAGGAGTTCTGGCAGTATCCCCCGGAGACACTGGCCTGGGGGTACGGCGACTGCGAGGACACCTCGATTCTCCTTTGCTCCCTTCTCCGCAACTTCATTTCCCAGGACCGGGTGCGCGTAGCCGTCGGCAACGCTGGCTTTTGGGACCATGCCTGGGTGGAGCTCGACAGC
>JAUWYT010000187.1 GCA_030615705.1 Chloroflexota bacterium | reverse complement strand
GAAGAATGCTACCAGCGGCTGCCCACATTAGACCTTGAAGTCGTGCAGGTACGTCTGCTGGATACAGTGAAGAGGCTGAGAGAGTTTTTGGCTGCGGAGCAAGCCGAGTTGGGCATTGCCAGCCCGCTGGGCGAGGAGTTCCTGGCCCTCCACGACGCTTGGCACGGCGTGCCGCGGATCACCATCTGCTATGAGCGGCTGGCAGAGGTGCCGCATCTAGTGAGTTTGGGAGCTATCCGCCAACAGGTGGTCCACAGCATCTTGCACGGCTCACTGGAATACTACGTCTTCAAGCTCTCACGGAACCTGGTGGAAAAGGGCCAGGAGCGGGGATTACCGCCAGTTGCCCTCCAGCAACTCCTTTACTATGTAGCCATCGCGGTAAAGGACTATGAGGTGGTACGCCTGCTGGTAACCCACGGCTACGTTGACTGCCAGGCGGCGTTGGCCTTCCATCAGCTTGAGGCTAGCGATGAGGATCGGCTGGCCTGGCGGTTGGCCCGGCCCAATCCTGCCGCCCGTCTTGTCTGCCTGGCTAGTCAATCGAAGCTCATGCTCTCTATTCGTCCGCTTGTGGCAAAGCCGGCCATCGCTCCTGCGCTGGTCCAACAGGTCAGAGCAATGCTGAGTTTTCTCCCGCTCGAAGAGCAAGACAAGCTGTGGGCACTGACCCAGCAGATAGCCGCTGCTCTGGGAGATGACACCCACCAGAACATCGCCACAGCTCTGCAACTGACATTGGAACTACTGTAGCAGCTAGACAAAGACTCAATGGAGAAACCAGGTTCTTACCTGTCTGATCAAGCAGATCGTTGCTCTTGGACTCTCCTGGGGTGCGAAAAGGTGTCTTGTCAACTAGAAACCCTTCGGGCTGAGCGCCTCGGGCTGAGCCTCGGGACGAAGCCTGGTTTCTGATCCTTACCTCTGAAAAGTGTCCGGTAGTGAAACAAAGAGCAGCTTGACGTGGTGAGAAACTGGAAGTTGGAAGTTGGAAGATGGACTGTACGGCTAAGTAGGGTTGCCTGCGCAGCCGTTGTCATCGGCGTACTGGCCATGAGTTCTTGGCTGCTGCCCCTTTTGGATGAGATACTTCTATCAAATCTCCAATCTCCAATCTCCAATCTCCAATCAGACGTGCTTTCTTCCACCATCTATTTCCCCCTGGTGGACAAGAACTACGCCTCCCTTGATGCTGCCTTTACTTACACTCCCACGACCGTCTACACCGACACGGTGGTGTATTTCAGCGATCAAAGTGCAGGCAGTCCCACGGCCTGCCAGTGGGCCTTCGGTGACGGCAAGTTTGCTACGACACAGAACCCCACCCACACTTACACGCTGACAGGAACCTATACCGTCAGCCTCACGGTAAGCAATGCTTTCGATCTAGGCACAGCCACCGATGCGATCACAGTGACGACGCCTCCGACGGAGCTGATCGTCAACGGCGGCTTCGAGGAAGACGACGATGCCTGGAAGTCCGGCTGGACACCGCGCCCAGCGGCCTACTCCACGGAGGTGGTGCACAGCGGCGCTCGGTCTATGCGCCTGGGCATTACCGACCAATCCGATGCCTATAGCTACTCCTCCATCTCGCAGAAGGTGACCATCCCCTTCGATGCCTACTACGCAACTCTATCGTTTTGGTACTATCCGCTCTCCCAAGATTCCATCGAGCACGATTGGCAGGAGGCCCTGATCCTGGATGCCAACCTCAGCATCCTCGCTCAGGTGATGAAGGTGAACTCCAACAGCCAGACCTGGACATATCACACTTTCGATCTGCTGCCCTATCGAGGACAGACGATAGCGATCAGCTTCAACGTGCACAATGACGGGGAAGGCGGTTTGAAGACGGCCATGTATCTGGATGACGTGTCGGTGGCAGTAAGGGACGGAACGGCGCGGGATGTGTATACAGGTTGGGGGGTGGAAGCATATCCAGAGCTAAGCAGGGAGGAGATGCGGGGAATTATCAGAAGCCAGAAGGATAGGGGCTGCAACGTCGTTTTGATCGGCCACAACAATCCGGGAGAGGTAGCCAGGTACAAGGCGGAGCCAGGTCTGTCCTACGCCGTATATCGAGCTTACATTGACCCTGGGAACCCCCTGCACGACGATGCTCAGGCTATGGTGGATGCCCAGTACCGGATGCTGGGGGTCTGTCGCGAGGAGGGCATGAATGTTATCCTTCCCATTGGCTATCAGATCCAGATGGGAGCGCAGTGGAATGCTCAGCATCCCCACGATCTGCGAACGGATTACTACGGCAACCCCCTCGATATAAGTGGGCAAAGTGCCTCGTTCTATTCGCCCGCTTACCAGGCTGACATTCGGACCTATTACGAATGGGTAAACGCCAATTTCGTTCAGCCTTACAAGGACGTTATTCTGATGATTAACCTGGCCGATGAGCCCCAGGGCGCAGACTACTCAAACTACGCCAACGCCGTGTTCACCGGCCGGTATGGGTACTCTTTTTGGGAGGTGGGTAGCGATCCCGAGAGGTGGCGACAGTTGGGCGAGTTCCAGGCTAGTTACATCGTCGAGTACGCCGTTTGGAGCGCCAACGTATGGCGCGAGATAGATCCGGAGGTCATGACGACGATGTCTTTCTGCGGCTTCTTGGGCCGCTATGGCTACTTCATGCCCGACATCGAGCCGCTTTTCACCGATACCCCATCCAACTTCGCCATCACCTTCGATGCTTATCCCAGGGATGGATACTACACCGATCCGATCACCGAGGGAGACCTGACGTCCTTGTTCATCCTGATCCGCTCGCTGGGTCACTATTCGAACCTGTACGACAAGCCCCTTTGGCTTTGGTCCACGGCCAACAGTTGGGGCCTGGGCCAAGACAGCCTTGACAAGGCGGACATCGCCGACGCGGTGGCTAACATCTATTATCTGGCCCAGCTAACCACCCAGACTGGCGGGGAACTCCAGGGCATCAACTTCTGGAACTACAACGTCAAGGGGCAGGGGCTGTACAACGACACCAACCCCATCGTCTACAACCCTGATGAGATGTTCGAGCGGGTTTCGTCGGCGGGGGTGAGTGCCCGAGGGATAATGGTGGCCGCGCCATCGCCGGTTTCAGTGCTGCTTTTCGCCCCCTCCAGTTATCCGTACGAGCTCATCGGCAAGACCAAGTCGTGGCTCCAGATCTCCCGTCTGTCCAGGGACATGCCCGCTTTCCACAGGCTGATCAGCAGGAGCATTCTCAACTATGAATTCCTGTATATGAACGCTCTGTCCAGGAACAACGTCAACTCCATAGTGGCCACGCATCTCACCCAGGCAGGGATGGGGGGGATGGAGACGGTCCTGGTGCTGGCTCCGTCGCTGGCCTACGTCTCTTCAGACGAGCTCACTCTCCTGTACGATTTCTACAGGCAAGGTGGGGAGATCGTGGCCAAGGCGGACATCGCCGATGCCTTGAAGGCCCAGATGAAAGACCCTCATTCGATGGCCATGACTTCCTACTTGACAGAGATCACCTCCACGGTCAGCGAGGGCGCAGTCTACTCCACCTCGCTGGATGTAGAGACCCTATTCATGGATGACTACCAGGGAGAACTCGCAGCTTTCTGGAAGGATGTGCTGAAAATTGGGAAGCTCAACGGAGGGTACTTTGTGCAAGGGGAGGGACACGCCTTGCTCTACAGCATAGATCCCAGCCCGGTCTCCTTCGACGTAGACATCCCTTTCCCCTACGAGGGCCTGAAATGCGATCGCAGCGGCCGCTACGTGAGCGGGCTCTCCGGCTCCGGAGCTCTAGTCCTCACCCTTGGCCACCACGAATACGCGCGTGTCTATCGCACGCAGTGACCACACTCTATAGAGGCAACAGCGGATGAGCTCCCATTGTAACCATAACATCTCCAATTCTCACTATCGGCGAAACTTTGTCTGCTTTGTTTTAGACTATGTGTTCTTTGGCACCGGCGTGGCTTTCGTGAGCCAGACAACGGTTTTGCCATCCTTCATCAGCCAGCTCACCGATTCGGCTCCCTTGATCGGCCTGGCCTCAACCATAATGACCGGCGCCTGGCTTCTGCCCCAACTTATCGCCGCCAGCTACCTGGCTGATAAGGAGCGCAAGAAGCCGTACCTGATGCTGCCCGCGGCCATCGGCCGGCCTGTCTTCTTGCTGCTTGCCGGGGTGCTGTTCTTAGCTGGAGATCGTTCCCCAACTCTGATCTTAGGCTTGTTCTTTATCGGCCTGGCCGTCTTCATGGGCACCGACGCTCTGGCCGCCGTGGCCTGGTTTGACATCCTGAGCAAGGCCATCCCCCCAACCCGGCGGGGCCGGCTGATCGGGACAGGTCAAGTTTTGTCGGGGCTGCTAACAGTGGGGGTGGGGGCGGTGGTAAATGCTCTCTTAGGTCCACAGGGCCCACCCTTCCCCAACAACTACGCCCTGCTATTCTTCCTGGCTGGACTGTCTTTCTTCGTCTCCTTGTCAGCTATGATCTTTCTTCACGAGCCAGTCAAGCCAACACAAACTGAGCGATTGTCATGGAACGCCTTATTACCCAAACTATTGACGGTCTTG
>JAUWYT010000101.1 GCA_030615705.1 Chloroflexota bacterium | reverse complement strand
GCGAGGCTGGCACGGCGGCCCAGGTCCGCGTGCTCATTGATTCCACCTGGGGGAGCCGCACCTGGAGCACCGTGGGCAGTTCTACTAACATCATCGAGGCCAGTTGGCAGGCCTTGGCCGATAGCTTGGAATATGGCCTGTTGAACGGGCTCGGGGTTTGCAATCCATAACGTCCTGGGCATCGAGGACGCGGAGGAGCTGATCGCCGACCTGGCGCAAGCGCTAGAGAAGATCCACGAGGAGAGCGATGCTGGTGATGCAATTCAGAAGTACAGAAGACAGGGGCGAGTGATTATTTGGGACAACTCACCTCCCACCTTGTCACATCCTTGACCTTTCCGGTGGATTTCCTGGTGAGCTTACAGATCTACTCGACAAGCTGATCATCAACAATCACTCTTACAGTCACCTGGGCCTCGTTCTTGCCCTCCCGTCCCTGCTCGTAGTGAGCGAGGACAGCGGCCTCAGGATAGGTGACGGGGATGAATTGCTTCCTCCCGACTTGGAGGCTTCCTTGGGCCGTCCAAAGACGAAGTCAATCTTTCATAAATCGTTCACTCACGCCAGCCGTTGCCCCTTCACGCAAGCAGGGATCAATGCTCGGTTGCGCGCCTCTTAGTGCGAAGCCCTCCTGCCCTTGGGAGGGGGCTTGGATTCCGGCAACAGAGCCACGGCCAGCACCTCGTCCATCCGCTCTACGAAGACGAACTCCATGTCCCGTTTGACCTTGTTGGGGATTTCGACCATGTCCTTTTTATTTCTCTTCGGCAGGATGACGGTCTTTAGCCCAGCCCGGTGAGCGGCCAGAACCTTCTCCTTGAAGCCACCAATGGGCAGCACCCGCCCCCGCAGGGTGATCTCGCCCGTCATGCCCACGTCATGACGGACGGGACGCCTGGCGAGGGCCGAGACGAGGGCCGTGGCCATGGTTATCCCCGCCGAGGGACCGTCCTTGGGGATGGCCCCCTCCGGCACGTGGATGTGGATGTCCAGCTTGTCAAAGTTTCGCTCCTTGATGCCCAGCTCCTCGGCGTGAGAACGAGCATAGGAGAGGGCTGCCTGGCCTGATTCCTGCATCACCTCGCCCAACTGGCCAGTGAGCATGAGACTGCCCTTGCCCTCCATCAAGGTCACTTCCACGGGCATGATGTCTCCACCAGCCTCTGTCCAGGCGATGCCCATGGCTACCCCGATTTCGTCCTCCTTCTCGGCCAGGCCGTAGGTGAACTGTGGCGGGCCTAGGTACTTAACCAACGACTGGGCGGTGATGCGACGGGGGGCTTGCTTACCATCAGCCACTCGTCGAGCCACCTTGCGACAGATGTTGGCAATCTCTCGCTCCAGGTTGCGCACCCCGGCTTCGTAGGTGTACTCGCGGATGATCTGGCGCAAAGCTCCGTCTGAGAACCGGAGTTTAGTCTCGTCCAAGCCATTTTCCGCTAGCTGCCGGGGAACGAGAAACCGCCTGGCTATCTCTAGCTTCTCCTCCTCAATGTAGCCAGGGAACTCAATGACCTCCATGCGGTCACGCAGGGCTGGGGGGACGGGGTCGAGGATGTTGGCCGTGGTGACGAACATGACCTTCGATAGGTCATAGGACACGTCCAGGTAGTGATCGGAGAAGGCGTGGTTCTGCTCAGGGTCCAACACCTCTAGCAAGGCGGCCGAGGGGTCGCCTCGGAAGTCAATGCCCACCTTGTCTATCTCGTCCAGCATGAAGAGGGGATTGATGGTTTCGGCACGACGCATGGTCTGGATGATGCGGCCTGGCATAGCCCCCACATAAGTGCGCCGGTGACCCCTTATCTCTGCCTCATCCCGGACGCCGCCCAGGCTCACCCGCACGAACTTCCTCCCCAGCGCCTGGGCAATAGCCTTACCAAGGGAGGTCTTACCCGTCCCCGGCGGCCCCACGAAGCACAGGATAGGGCTGCGCATCTTGTCGGCGGCCAGTTTGCGGACGGCCATGTATTCCAGGATGCGCTCCTTGGCCTTGGCCAAACCATAGTGACTGTCCTCCAATACCTTGGCCGCGGCTGAAATGTCCATGTTGTCCTCTGTGGCCTTGCTCCAAGGTAATTCGATCAACCAGTCGAGGTAGGTGCGAATGACACTCACCTCAGGAGAAGCAGGGGGCATGGAAGAGAGCCGGCCAAGCTCCTTCTCCGCCTTCAGGCACACCTCCTCTGGCATCTCAGCGCCAGCGATCTTTTCCCTCAGTTCGTTAAGCTCTTGGAACTGGCCATCAATCTCACCCAACTCGGTCTGGATAGCCTTCATCTGTTGCCGCAGGAAATACTCGCGCTGGGATTTGTCAACCTCTTGCTGCACCTGAGAGTGGATCCGATCCTCCAGCTCCAGGACGTCTAGCTCCTGGGCCAGAAGGATGCTCAATTGTTGCAAGCGGGCAGCCGACTGAATGGCCTCCAGGATCTCCTGGCGCTTTTCGACATCTATGTTGAGAGACGAGGCCACAAGGTCCGCCAGCCAACCTGGCTCATCAATGTTCATGGCAATCACATAAGCGTCCTCAGGGAGGTTGCGGTCCAATTGCACACACTTTTCAAAGAGAGCCAGCACGGCGCGCATCAGCGCTTGAGTAGAGAGGTTTTTCTCACTGGGCTCTATTATGTTCCTGACTCTTACTTTGATATAAGGGTCAACCTGCATAAAATTGAGGATTTCAACCCTTCGCCTACCCTGCCCCCAAATGTTGGTCGTGCCATCAGGCAAGTGCCACATTCGGGCGATGGACATCTCGGTGCCGATGGTGTAGATGTCATCGGGGCCTGGCTCTTGCACTTCGGCATCCTTCTGGGCCACAACGACGATAGTGCCCTCAGTGGTCATCGCCGCCTCCACGGCCTTCAGCGAGCGATCGCGACCCACAAAGAGAGGGGTAACCATGTGAGGGAAGATGACTGTATCGCGTAGGGGAAGTAAGGGGTACTCGGCAATCTCGTCGGTTTGTTCAACAATCTCATCTCTCGAATCCTGGGGCGCTCCTTCAGCTCGCCGACCACTGATGGCCAAGAAGCCTCCCTCCTCAAGAAGTTGTTCCATATCTGTATCCGCCATCGAGCTACGCCTCCACACTTCTGTTCATTGAAGGTTCTTTATGATCAGTGGCAAGAGAACAGCATGAGGAGCTGCTGAGAGAAAGCTACCCGACCATTCCCTTGTCAGTTCAAGGTAAGTAAAACCGTAGTCAGCGCTGGGCTCGATGTGAGTATTCTCCCACCACTCGTTAAAGCTAGTGATAACAATCCAATCAGCTTGGGACTGAATGGCCCCTCGGAAAGTAGAGCTGTAAGTCTCACCGTCAGCTCGATCAAGGTACCAGGCGCCAGGGCGGCCCAAGAGGTCATCATCGTAGCCGGGCATAACCGCTGGCACCCAGATTTTCCTTTCGGCGTTTGGGGCCTGCAGGAAGTGATAGGTCCTCACCTGGCCTGAAACCGAAGAATATACTTCGGGCAGATCTTCGGCGTAGAAACCATAGGCGTGTAGACCATCGAACACCTCAAGATAGCTCGTGTCAAAGGTGTGGCCGATCCACACCGCATCGTAACCATCGGCACGTATTTGATCAAGTATAGCCTGCCAGGCCTGGAGAGGGGTTTGACCGTGTTTTCTAGCTACGCCCTCAACGGAATAGAGAAAAATCACCGGCTTACCCCGATAGCGCAAGAAGTTGGGGTGATCACCGTAGGAATCCAAGACATACTCCAACTGATCAATGACATCTTGAGGTGTCCTGAAACGCTCGCCGAGGGTCTCGAAGTAGATAGTCACTTTAAAGTCGGTGCCTAGCGTCGCTGTGAGGAGTTTGGTGAAACTGATATCCCGGAAGTTGCCCGAACCCCACCAAGAGGAGATGAAGCCATGAATGCCATACTGCTGCGCCCAGTTGATGTGCCTGGTGATAGCCGTCATGTCATCAGAGCTATAGGGAATAAGAGGATGATCTTCAAGAGCAGGGCTCGACCAGGAATCAGGATCATACCAGGGGTAGTAAAAGGCCAAAACCAATTTGGGTGAGACACGGTATTGTGGCAAAGGGGCACCAGTTGTGAAATGGGAATCAGATATAGAGAAGGAGAAGGGATTAGAGGGATCGCCGGGGATGTTAAGGAGATTGGACCAAGAGGCGATGGGGGTGGCGATCGGCGAGTTGTAGCTATAGAGCTCCGTCGTGGTAACGCCCAAATCACCCTTCTGATTCTCAAAGAAGATATGAGTGTCATTATCCAAGCCCGTCATCACCAAATCGTACTGAACCTTGACCATCTTGGCCAGAGCATCAGCCAGAGGTTGCCCCAGGTAGAGCTCGTCCTTGTCCCACCCAACTCGAGTTGTCACGGCGTTGCCCTGCAGGATCGTGGTGTTGACATTGAGGATCCGCTCCCCGCTGCGGACGTAGAGCCGTGTCCAATCGGAAGACGTGCTGAGCACTATCCTGGCCCTGTATAGCACCGAATTGCCGCTCGCCTCGGGCTGGGGAACAGGCGCCCCCTCCACGCTCAGGGCTTGAGAGAAGACCAGCACCCCCAAGCTTATCAGCAAACCTGCCAAGGCAATCCGGCCCCTAAATAGTATGGCTTTCATCGTCGCTTATCCTCCCTACATCGCTTTCTACTCACAATCGCGTTCTGGCATCTCTGATCCCTGCTTCTTGGACCAGGCTTCGCGAGCTTCGGCCACTACGAAGATGGAGCCGGTGACACAGATCAGATCCTGCGGGCCGGCCGTTTCCAAGGCCAAACTCAGGGCCCCGTCTACGCTGTCGCTGACCATGACCTCCCGCCTCAGAGTCAGGGCTTTCTGGTGAAGTACGCAAGAGTCCGTAGCACGAGCATGCCTAGCCTGGGTGACGATGACCTGGTGAGCTAGAGGGAAGAGCTCTCCCATCATCCCCTCGATGTCCTTATCAGTAGAGGCGCCGAAGATCAGGATCAGGTGGCGGTACGTAAATAGCTCTTCCAGGGCGGCTTTCAGCTTCCCAGCCGAGTCAGCGTTATGGGCACAATCGGCGACCACAAGTGGCCTCCGTCCCAGGATCTCCAGCCGCCCCGGCCAGCGCACCTGGCGCAGCCCCTCCCTGACGCTGGCCTCGGAGATGTTGATGCCCCGCTGGCGCAGTTTCTCGATAGCGGCGACGACTACAGTGGCGTTAATCAGTTGATGCCTGCCAAGCAAAGGTATCCAAAGTTCGTAACTCGTAACTCGTAACTCGTTAGTCGTGACTCTAAACCATTGCCCTTCCAGGTTCGCCTCCCCCACCTCCCACGTCCAGTCCCGGCCGATCACCGTTAGCTCGGCATCCTTCTCCCTACACACCTCTTCGATAACGGCCATAGCCTCCGGTACCTGTGGAGCACTGACAACCAAAGCTTTGCTCTTGATAATGCCGGCCTTCTCCCGCGCGATTAGGGGCAGGGTCTCACCCAAGATATGAGTGTGATCGTAGCTGAGGGAGGTTATGATATCTACCAGGGAATTGACGACGTTGGTGGCGTCCAGCCGGCCGCCCATGCCCACCTCCAGAACAGCAAACTCTACCCCCCGCTCAACGAAATAGAGGAAGCCCAAGGCGGTGATGATCTCGAAGGTGGTGAGACCCTCGACCTGGCTCACTAGAGGCTGCAATTGCTCAGTGAGGGAAGCTACCGTTTCTTGGGGGATCAACCGGCCGTTAACTTGAATCCTCTCTCGTAAGGTATGTAGGTGAGGTGAGGTGTAGAGACCCGTCCGGTAGCCAGCGGCCCGCAGGATAGATTCGCTCATCGCCGCCACTGAACCCTTGCCCTTAGTCCCGGCAATGTGGATTGATTTAAAGCGCTGGTGGGGGTTATTGAGCGAGACCAACAACTTTTCAACGCGAGCTAGGTCAAAGGTTTCAGGTGCGTATCGGTAGGAGCTTTTCTTCTCGTAATCGGTGAAGCTGTAGATGTAGTCGAGAGCGTCCTTGTAGGTTAACATACCTTGTTAGCCAGCCCAACGGGCATTGGATTTATTTCCCTCAGAAGTTCAACGTTTATTCTATACCAACTGAGGTAAAAAGTAAAATACGGGAATGGCCTTGACTATTCGCCCATAATCTAGTAAACTTCATGCTGGCAAAGTGACAAGCTATCTCGCAAGCGAAGCATCGAGGAGGTACCGCTGATTTGAAACTTGCACACCTGTCGTTAGCGCTAGTGATCGTGTTGACCCTGGTAGGGCTAAACATGACCGGATGCTCAGCCGGCCCTCTGCTCTATGATGTAGAGTTTTATCCCGATGTGATC